>NZ_JBDQQO010000011.1:0-117315 GCF_039888655.1 Gorillibacterium sp. CAU 1737 | reverse complement strand
TCAATTCTTCCGTATACGACTGGAACTTCTGTCCTTTTCTCGCCATAAAAATTGCACCCCCTAGATTTTCATCGGATTTTCCCAGGGGGTTTTTCCAATGTCTATTCTAAGGGGTGCACTTCACTTGTGGATCAAGGTTTTTTTTCGCTGGGTGCGGAAAAAACCTTGCTTAGCTGAAACGTTGGAAACTGAATAGAAGAATAGGCTTGGCATTTTATCCCCGTAGGACATCGGCCTTCAGAGTTTTATGTCAATTTGATGACATATTACAACATATCCAAAATATACCATATAATGAATAGACCGATCTTGGCTTGCTCCCTATACTTCATTTGAACGAATAATTTATTGGGAGGATCATTTATGGCAAAGAAGTATAAGGTCATTAGTGCTTTGATTGTTGGCTTCGTTCTATCCTTTTCTTTATTAACTCTGCATGCATCGGCTGCATCAATCGGGCAACAATTAACTCAAGCTGAGTCTGGTTGGATTAGATATGATGATTCAAATAGCCTCATCTATTATAGTGGTATGACTAGTGAATCTCATGCATCGACTTATCAAAACACATACCATTATGGTGGGTATCCTTTTACCAATAAATCTATCAAGTTCAATTTCGTCGGAACAAAGCTAAGAATAATTGATGCCAATAATTCACTTCGTGTTCCAAATGGAATGAAGATCACCATTGACGGTGTTTCAGAAGTCTATTCGAGTTATTCCCCAACTTACAATTATCAAGTTTTGTCATATGAGAAGGTAGGATTGCCTAAAGGGATTCATGAGGTGGTTATAGAGCCAGTTGCTGAAGTGAATGGTTCGGAGAATTTCTTTTCGTTGGATGCTATCGATATTGATGAATCAGGATATTTAGTTTCGAACGCACCCAATAATCTTATTGCCTCGGTAAATGGTAAAATAATTGATCTTAGCTGGACCGAAGAAGCCAAGGCAACAAGTTATAATGTAAAGCGGTCAACAACGCCAGGTGGCCCATACACCGATATTGCTTCTGGGATAAAAGGACATTCTTTCTCTGATACTACTGTAAGTAGTGGAGTCACGTATTACTACGTTGTTACTTCAGTTACTGAAAAGGGTGAAAGTAAGACCTCAAATGAGGTCTCAGTTGCAATTGAAGCATCTGGAAAAGCAATTCTTACCATCACGTTGGATAACGGATCGGAGAAGGAATATGACTTGTCCATGTCGGAGGTAAATGCCTTTATTAACTGGTATGAAGCTAAAGCAGCTGGAACGGGAACAGCTTCTTTTGCGATCGATAAGCACAACAACAACAAAGGCCCCTTTAAAAGCCGAAAGGAATATGTGATCTTTAACAAGATCGTTTCCTTTGAGGTAAATGAATACGAAGTGACAAATTAATAATCTTAAGCGCTTTATGTCTTAGCCCTGAATGCTTACTTATTGTGTTGTGTAGCTTGTCGAAGAACCTGTCGGCCTTAAGAGTGGCTATGCTTGGGAGTCGTGCTTGCCGCACGGCTCCTTTACTATTTTGTGTCATCTATTGATACAACTTCTCCGCAATTGTTAAAGTAGAAGTCAAAATGGGCTTGATTTGGTTATGGTTTAGTAGAATCAACAAGTACGGGGGGATCTCCTTGAAACGCTATGAGATATGGTCAGAGGGGTTCGCGGATTCGCGGGATAGAGGGCAGGCTTACCGGCTGGGTTATGGGGAGGGGGCGACCTTCAGGGAAGCTTGCATGGCCTTTATGAATGCTGACAAGGAGCACCTTCAGCTGCGCTATTTCAATGGAAAAGAGCTGACGTACTGGGGCTGCCGATTGTTTGACAACGAGGTGGATGCCCGGAAGAGCTTCGGCTGATTTATACCGCAAAAAAGCCGTCCCGTTGGGGGATCGGCCTTTTTGCGTTCGGTTGGACTTTCCAAAATTTGAGTAGATGCTGTGAATCCCGGAAATGTCATCCGCTTGAGGTTTCACAGGAGTTGACCATATATTGGGGTGCATCAATGCGTTTAGGGAGCCGCCCCAACGGTTCAATCCGAGGGCATGGCCCATTTCATGGCCAGCCAAGTTGATCAGGTTTTCATTAAAGGTGTAGGTGGTGGACACGTTTAGGGCGATGGTTGTCTTGTCGTAATTTTTCGTAGGTGCTCCATCTGAGCTGGAACTGACCGAGACGCCGTTTAAAAAGAAGAAGGTAGCGCCGTATCACCCCACACTGGTTCCATACTCTTCCACTTCAAAGACAATGGCAGCTTTTGACCGATCATTCGTTTCCGTAAAATGAACGTTGGAGTTACGTCCAAATTTGTTTTCGTTGTCCACGGCATCATTCCAGTTCTTTACGGCCATTCGAATGTGTTTTCCGTAGTCCAGGGTTCGGTAGTAATTCTGAATAATCGGGTCTTTAAAGATGTAGGTGCTGTTGTGAATGAAGTAGAGTCGGTTCTCCATTCCACCGATCAGCTAGAGCACCTTCTCAAATTAAGATATATTTACTAAATTTAGAATGATATTAGAAAATAATGAGCGTCAATCCTTTTCTTTGAAATTAGTAAAAATGAGCCTGAGGGCGTCTGCAGCAGATTCGAGCACAGAGGTCACCTTCACGAAATTTAAGAGTATGATGGATCATCCTGATTTTGATAGGGTTGAGGCACTCTGGTGGAGGGGGAAGGATCGATGACCGTTAATGAATTTAATTTAAGCGAGTATTTCCGTATGCTAGAGGAGTTTCGAAAGACGCATGAGAAAGAAATAGGCGAGCGGTTTGGCAGCTGCGACAAATTCGATCAGCTAGTTGTCGAGATGAAGGCGAAGGAGGCGGAAGTGGCGGAGCTGGCCCTTAAGCAGTATGGCAGCCTGGAAGAACTCAGCCGCACGACGAAGCACAACCTGCTTCAATGGTTGAAAGGAGCGAGGGCGGCACTCGACTTAAACCAGACGATTCAGAAGACAGAAGAACTCATGAGAAGAGTAACGGCTGATCGTAGCAAGGATGTCTCCTCAGAGGAAGTTCAACAGGTGGTTCACGAGTTGGTCGAATACAGCAAGCAAAGCACCAATGGATTGGAGCTGGGGGAGCATTATTGGAGCCTGATGGGGGACTATTACCTGACCAACCCCGTCTATATCAACAGTACCGATCAGAAGTACGGAGAAGGGGCATCGACCTACATCGGCAAAGCGCTGAAAGCTTACCAGTCTGGAATAATCCGGAACCCTCCTCAATAAATCTGGAATAACAAGTCGATAGAGGAAGGGTTGCTGCGCTTATGCCATCGATGATGGAGGTTAACGGGGAAGGGACGGTAACCGCGGTACCGGATCGTGCTCTAATCGTACTTGGTGTCGTGACAGAGGGACCAAACCTCTCAGCTGTCCAACGGGAAAATACCCAAGCGATCACGAATGTGGTCGCTCAGTTAACCCGGCTGAACATTCCCAAAGAACAGATCCAAACGGTCACGTACCGGATCGAGATGGTGTACTCGAATGAAGAGGACACGCAAACGCTAAAAGGCTACCGGGTGACGCACCTGCTTCAGATCATGGTATACCCGATCGAGCTGACGGGGAGGGTTGTCGATACGGCCGTCCAAAGCGGAGCGAACATCGTTTCGAGCATCCAGTTCACAATTGGACGCCCCGAGGCCTTCTATAATCAAGCCTTGGCAAACGCGCTTCAAGATGCCGCCATCAAGGCCCAGACCATCGCCAGAACACTGGGAGCGACCTTGGCCCGACTGCCCGTGAAGGTAACAGAGGAGACACGGGGGCCGGAGCTCCCGGTCCCCTTTCAGGGTGCCTTTCTGGCCCAGAGCGCTTCCACTCCGATTCTTCCAGGGGAACTGACCATCCGAGCCACCGTGCGGGTACAGTATCCGTACGATTAATTCCCGATCTCTGCGCTCCTCGCCATCCTGGCATCCTCGATCGGGATGCGGAAGGAAACGGTTGTTCCTTCGTCTAGATGACTTTCCATCGATAACCCGCAGCCGTATAGCTGCAGCAGCCTGCGGTGGGTGTTGGCCAGTCCAACGCCCCCTTTGCCATTCCTTCTTGGCACAAGCAGTGAGGAGAGGACAATGGGATCGATGCCGATTCCATTGTCCTGTACTTCCACCCGAACCGCTGAAGCCTCGCGCTTGATTCGAATTTGGATCTTCCCGCCTTCACGCTGGTGGAACAGTCCGTGCTTGACCGCATTTTCCACAAGGGGCTGAAGCGTGAGCGGGGGAATCTGAATCTCCAAACCGGGGTCGATCTCCCAGTGAACGGAAAGCCGTTCTTCAAACCTCACCTTTTCAATCTGCAAGTAGGCTTTCACCAGTTCCAGCTCATGGGTCAGGGGGACATACGGATCGGTATTGCGGAAGTCGAAGCTGATTCGCAGAAAGGATGCAAATGCACCAGTAAGCTCCTGCATCTTGCTCAAGTCCACATCGCTGAGCACGAGGATGGAGTTCAAGGTGTTGAACAGGAAGTGCGGTTTGATCTGGGCTTGCAGATAAGCGGCCTCCATGCGCAGTCGCTCGCTGTAAGATAGCTTCATCGCGATTAAGGCACGGATGCGATAGCGGAGCTCCGTCGCGTCGACGGGCTTGGTCACATAATCGTTGGCCCCCGACAGGAAGCCGGTATAGATATCAGCCGGTTGACTTCGTGCCGTCAGCAGCAGGACAGGCAGCTCAGAGATGGAGTACTGGTTTCGAATCGCTTGCGTTAATTCATAGCCGGACATCTCGGGCATCATGACATCGGCAATGACAAGCGTCCACTGCTTCTTGGCAAGCAAGTGCAAGGCTTCCTGAGCCGAACTCGCCATCGTAACCACGTAAGGCTCGTTGGTGAGAATGCCGAGGAGCACATTCCGATTAACGGGGTCATCGTCTACGGCGAGGATGTTCACCGGGGCGCTAGTCAAGAGCGAGGGGAGCATCTCTGTACCCCGATCCAGGCCTGCGCCTGCTTCGCGTGCGAATACCCCCCACTCCGTCATCCCGCTGATATCCTCTGCTGTCATTGGCACGGAAGCCGCCCTCTCCCTCGCGGCTTCGTGTAGGGAGGACGCTTCTGCAATGGGGAGATCAAACCCGAAGACGGAGCCAATGCCCAGCTCTGATTGGATGGACAAGCTTCCGCCGTGCAGCTCCACCAATTGACGGCAGATGCTGAGGCCGAGCCCGACCCCCCGGCCGTCACGAACGCCCTGCGCTCCTTGCTCGTATGGGAGGAGAACCCGTTGCAGCGTCTCCTGGGACATGCCCTCTCCGGTGTCGGCCACCTGAACATGGATTCGGCCGTATCGCTCTTCTGCTGATAGGGTGACCGCCCCTCTCTCGGTGTACTTCAGAGCATTATGAACCAGGTTGATGAGAATCTGGACGAGCCGCTTCTCGTCGGCGAGGACCGGAGGCAAGTTGCCCGGTATCTCCGCCGCGATGCGGACGGGCTTGCCCTCAATCAGATAAGAGAGCATGCTGATCACGCCCGGCACCACGGATTGAATGGGCAAAGGCTCGCGCTGCAAGGCAATGCGATGCTCTTGAAGCCGCACCACGTCCAGCAGATCGGTGAGCATGTGCGACATCCGGCGGGCCACCGTAACGAGCAGTTCCATGTCCTTCCGACCGCTGTCGCTCAACCGTGTTTCCTCTTTATCGAGAACCGTTTGGGCGAGATTCATCATGCCGTGAAGCGGGGTTCTCAGCTCATGAGAGGTGTTCGCGAGAAACTGGTCCTTGAGTTTGTCCGCCTTTTTCAGTTGGTCGTTTAACTCCGCGTTTTCCTTGGCGTTTCGAATGTATTTCTTAAACCAGTATGTGGCGAACCCGATGATCGCTGCGAGGATATCCAGCGGGTAATAGACAGGAACAACCGGCAGGCCGAAGGTTGTTAGGTTCCACACCTGGTTCGACAGGATCGCTGCACCCGACAAGAGCAGGAACACAACATCCCGCTTGTTCTCTCGATTCAAGATGAGCCCACCCATGCTATAGAGCAAGCAGAGGTAAGGAATGTATTGGAAGGCTTGCAGGAGGATCGAACTCGTGGACGTATGGACAAGAGTAGCAGGGGCCGCTGCGATAAAGAGGGTATACGCAAACAGTCCGGCTATGTATAGACGCAGCCAAGACGACAGCTTTGCATCCGAGGTGAATTTCCGGAAGACAAGCAGGATGAAGAGGTTTTGCCAGAGGAAAGCAATCCAACGGGTCTTCAAGGTCCAGGTATAATGGGCCGGAAGAGCCGTCAAGAGGATGCTGTCCGGGCGAGTAAGCAGGATGACCGCGACTGACAAGGTCAAGAGCCCGAATAAGAACAAGGCATGCTCCTTCGGATTCATCCCAAAAAGGGTGCAGGCATAAAACCCGTGCAGAAGCAGAATGGTTACCGCGAGCAGATGGAAGCCCACGGTATAGAACGCCGTTTGGTCGACAGCCTCCTGGGAGCCGAAGAAGACATCGCCTCTTATGCCGCCTACGGTCGGGTTGTCAAAATTCGAGACCTGTATCCACACGTCGAGCTCGGTAGAGCCTTGGGAAAAATACACGGCTTTCAAGGAGGCGGTATTGGGGCGGTAGCCTTGGCGATCCGCTGAAACGGTTCCCCTCTGGGCGACCTGCTCTCCGTTAACCTCGACCGAGGCTGCCGTCAGAATTTGCTTGATCCAGAGCGAAACGGGCTGCTTCAACGGGTCAACCAATATGCGCAGATGATAGGTTCCGAACCCGTAAGAAGTCGAGGGGGCTGTTTCCGTCGTGCTTTTCCAATCCCCAGGGACCGGAATCGATAGAGGGGATGCAGATGGTTGGCTTCGAGAAATCAATTGATTGGGGAAAAAACTCCATTCTCCTGTCACGTGCAGCAGCTTGGAGCTCTCCAGATTATGCCCGCGAAGGTCCAACACCCCGTTCACAGCAGGCGGTGCGTCCGTTGCCCGAAAGGAATAAAACCAGATGAGCCTCAACCCGGACAGAAGGGTGAGAAAGAGCAGAATGATGGCGATTTTTGAGAGAGTGGGTTTCGTCTTCATTCCCTCATCATACCAAAAAAGGGGCGGGTGTTCTCATAAATGATGTCTTAAATAGATGCAAGAAGGCACAGCAGCATTTTTTGACCTTGCTATGCAAATGGATTATAGAATCTCGACCCGTCTGCAAAGGTGACGAGCATGGAGATCAGGGTGAATGCGGCAAGAAACAGAATCGCAAGGATATCGGACTTCTCGAAGGGTCGGGCGGAATACCAGGTGCGTTTCTTATGCTTGCCAAAGCCCCTCAGCTCCATAGCATGGCTGACCACGTCGATTCGCTCCAGGCTGGAAAAGATGAGTGGAAACATGATGGCCGTCATCCCCTTGATTCGCTTGCCCAAGCCGGCGTTCTTGGACATGTCGATCCCACGGGCTTCCTGAGCTTGCTTGATCTCGCGGAAATCCTTCTGGACATCCGGGATGTAGCGGAGGGCGATCGCGATGGAGTAGCCGATGGAATACTTGACCCCCAGCTTGTTCAGGGAGGCGGCGAATTCGCTCGGATTCGTCGTCACGATGAACAGCAAGGCGACGGGAATGACCGTCAAGTATTTCAGCATGACATTGAACTCGTAGAAGAGCTGCTCCCGGGTAAAGGTGTACGGGCCAAACCAATGCCAAAGCTCGGTGCGAGTCCCGTAGACGGAGACGCCTTGATCAGGCGAGAAAAAGAAAATCGCGATCAGGTTGATCGTCAGGAAGAAGCCGATCACCTTCAGCACCGTGGCTACCTGGCGATATTCCGTCTTGGAGATGCGGAAGAGGATGCTGCTGAAGGCCAGCATGAAGAGCAAAACGCGGGTGTCGTAGGTGACCATTCCCACGATGGACCATGCCACGAAGAAGATCATTTTGGTGGAACCGCTCAATCGGTGAATCCACGTGTCTTTGGATGAGTAGGTCATCATCTGGGCCATAGGAACTTGACAAGACAAGGGAGCAGGCGTCTGCTCTGCCCGTCACTGTCGGCGCACCTCCTTGTCATAAGCAATAAAGCGGTCGACAAAGGCGATAGGATCGGGAATCGCCGAGCGTACCGCCAATTCATAGAGGGAGGTGACCTTCAAGCTCGCCGCCTCTATGATCGCTTGATCGGTCAGCACCTCGGCTGGAGCGGCATCCGCGATTAGCCGGCCATCGGAGAGGACGAGCGTACGGTCTGCATACTCCAGCATCAGATGCATATCATGGGTGATCATGAGAATGGTAACGCCATGCTCTTGATTGATGCGCTTCAGAAACTCCATGATCTCGGTATAATGGCGGAAATCCTGTCCCGCCGTTGGTTCATCTAGAATCAGGATTCGCGGATTCAACACGAGGATGGAAGCGATGGTGACGCGTTTCTTCTGGCCAAAGCTCAGTGCGGAGATCGGCCAGTTCCGATACGGATACAAGCCGCAGATCCGCAGGGTTTCCTCGACCCTTCGCTTCGTCTCCTCTGCCGGAATTCCGCGAGCTTGAAGGCCCAAGGCGACCTCATCGAAAACCATAGCCTTCGAGATCATTTGGTTTGGATTTTGCATCACCATGCCGATTTTTTCGGCTCGCTGCTTGATCGATTCCGGCGCCAGGTCTTCTCCCTGGTAGCGAATCCAACCGTTCGTCGGCTTCTCAAAGCCGCAGATCAGCTTGGATAAGGTGGACTTGCCGGCGCCGTTCTTGCCGACGATGCTCAGCATCTCTCCTTGCTGCACGTGAAAGGAGACCATCGACAGCACTTCCTCCTGATCCCGATAGGAGAACGAGATGTCCTCGGCCTCCAGGATGACGTTGCGGTCCTTCTCCTTTGATCTGGCTTGTTGCGCGAAGAACCATTGAAGAAGGTTCTCTCGGTGGCGTTCCAGCGGGATGAGGTGGAGACTGGCAAGGTGGTCTTGCCGGGTGGGCTCGCAGCCGGCATACTTCAATGCGGTCAGATAGAGAGGCTCCCGGATTCCGATTTCGGTCAACACGGAGGTGGCAAGCAGCTCATCGGGAGTGCTGTCTGCCGCGATGCAGCCGTCATGGACCACGATGATCCGGTCTACCTGCCGACGAAGGACATCCTCCAGCCGATGTTCGATGATGACGAGGGTGGCTTGGGTCTTTCGGTGAATGTCGTCGATGAGCTCCATGGCGTAGTTGCCGGTGGCCGGGTCCAGGTTGGCTAGCGGTTCGTCGAACAGCAGGAGATCGAGCGGACTTGTCAACACACCCGCTAGAGCGACTCGCTGCTTTTGCCCTCCTGACAGGGCTTGAGGTGAGCGCTCGAGCAGATGCCCGACCCCAACGAGCGCAGCGCTCTCGGCTACCTTTTCCTTCATAACAGCTGGCGCGACGCAATCATTTTCGAGTGCGAACGCAATGTCCTCAGCTACCGTGAGGCCTACGAATTGACCGTCAGGATCTTGAAGCACCGTTCCCACGAACGAGGACAGATCGAAGACGCTCAGCTTTTCGTTGGTTTTCCCGTGAATGAGTAAGCTTCCGCTCTGTTCACCTGCGTAGGAATGGGGAACCAGCCCGTTTAGACAGGAGGCGAGAGTCGATTTCCCGGAACCGGAGGGACCGACGATCAGAACCTTCTCTCCTTTGTACAGGGTAAGGTTGATGGTTTTAAGCGTAGGCTCGGTTTGGGTTCGATATTTAAAGGAGTAGTCCCGGAATTCCACAAGAGGTGTTTTCATAGCGTCTGTCTTCCTTTTTCCTGATAGAGTGAGGGCAATGGCGGCATAAACTGGAAAGAGAGTGCTGTCCATTACGCCATCCTGTGGCATAAGACAGCACCCCTTCCATGGACGGGTCTTGGCGAGCGGTTAGATCTCTTTGCTCAAGCTGGAGGATTTCGATTTCACGCGGGAGTAGGCTGCCGCAAGCAAGGTGCCGATGACTCCTGCTGCAATAATGTTGAGCACGAAGGCAGTGGCGCCTTGGGTGAAGACTTTGTTGGAGGGTTCCGCATAGATGAGGATATCCAAAACCGGAGCGAGCAAAAGCCAGGCAAGGGTATTGGCCGCAACCTGTGCTGCATTAAACAGGATGATCGGTTTCAGTCCAAATCCGCCCTCTTCGATTTTGTACTTGGAAGCGAACGCCCCGATGAGGACCCCGAGGACGATTTCGGGGAGAACCCAGCTCCACCAGATGCTCCCGTATTGGAACGAATCAGCGAGGGCATGGCCCAGGATTCCGACGGCTCCCCCCACAACGGGACCGAAGATCGCGGAGAAGAAGGCGAGGAGGGCAATTCTCGGCTGAATGGCGGTGTTGGGGATAAAGCCGACCGGAATCGAGACGTACGACAACACAATAAACAGGGCGGTGCCAATGCCTGTTGCAACGACGGCACGAATGACGTTTTTCTTCATGCTTGCTTCCTCCTTAGGGGGTTGTATCTTTTTCGGGTGAGGGCGGATCGGCTTTCGCGAAGGTGATTCTCCAGCTCGTGCCCGTTCCAATACCATAGGCCTTTGAGAAGGAACCTTGATTGATCGCAACGGCCATGTAATGCAAGGAATTCAGGTAGACCAAGCTTTCCCCGACCCTCACATCGGCAAAAGACCGGGCATACACCAATCGATTCTGGTAGACCGAGCGGGTATCACTGCGGATGCAGACCTCAACCGCCTCTCCCTGTGCGATATCCAGCTTCTTGAACAGCTCGAGCGGGACATTGGTCCAGAGGCTGCCGAATCGAACATCGAGGACATCGATGGTTCCTTCGATGCGGTTGTTCCTTAAGACCGGATCGAGAACGGGAAGCTCCACCACGCTGGACACCGGGACACGCTCTCCAATTTCCTCCAAAAGAATGTGTCCTGCCGCCAGCCGCGCTCCTACATAGGCGTAGACATCTCGACCGTGGAAGGTGTACGAGAGCTCGGAATGAGGGAGATGGCTGGAGGATTCGTGGATCACCCGCACTTCATCAATCCCAAGGATTCGTTTGATATGCGTTAAGGTTCCGTTGTCCGGCGTAATGAGGTACCGTCCGGTGGAGGTGCGCACCGCTATGCTTCTCCGGGAGGAACCGACGCCAGGATCCACCACAGAGACGAACACCGTGCCCTTGGGCCAGTAATCGATCGTTTGAATCAACCGGTAGGAAGCCTCCCAAATGTTATAGGGCGGAATGTCGTGCGTAAGATCAAAGAGTTTTAGCTGAGGGTCTTCGGAAATGGCTACTCCGTGCATAGCCGAAACGGCTCCATCGGCTAATCCGAAATCGGATTGAAAGACAATCACATTGGTCAGAATAGCGCCCCTCCTTCAACAGGATGTAGAATTAATTCCTAGTAAAACTATAGTATATGTAAGGAATATTTCATAATCGAAATAATCTTCGATCGCCAAAAAAACTTTTTTCAAAAATGGTCGTTCTTTCCGGTTCTCGCCCACTGTTCGCAAATTATTCTCAATTCCTTTTCCGTTTGGTCACATTTGCAGCAAAATGAGGCGGATTCCTTTTTTATAATGAAAATGAATCTCATCCATCGAGGAAGGGAACTGGAGTGTGTTTATGAGACTCATCTATCTCGTTTTGGGCTTCCTGTTCTTTGGACTGGGGGCGGTGGGAGCGGTGCTTCCGGTGCTTCCGACGACTCCCTTTTTGCTGTTGGCGGCGTTCTTTTTCGCCAAGGGCTCGAAGCGATTCCATGATTGGTTCTTGTCTACGAAGCTGTATAAGCAATACCTGGAGAGCTTTCTTCAATCGCGGGGCATGACCGTAAAAGCGAAGCGGCGGATCTTGATCTTTGCTTCCAGCATGCTGACTCTCTCGTTCTTCCTGGTTCCGCTCTGGTATGTCAAAGGGTTCATCGTCCTTGTGATGATGTTCAAATACTATTATTTCTTCTTCCGCATCAAGACGATCCCGGCCGAGCCTTCGGCGTCGGCATCAAAATCGTGGCCTGCGTAATTCCAGATGAAGGAGAACCGAATGGGTCGAACGAGCAGAATCAAGAGAGAAAAGCAGATCGTGGGTCAGATGATTGGGCTTTATTGCCGAGGTCATCATCTTAAACGTGCCCAGAAAGAAGAGAAAGCGGAGCCGAGCAGTCTATGCCTGGAGTGCGAAGAGCTGCTGGCTTACGCTCATCTGCGGCTGGACCGATGCAAGTTCGGGGAAGAGAAGACCTTCTGCGAGAGGTGTTCGGTGCATTGCTATAAGAAGGACATGAGGGAGAGGATCAAGCAGGTCATGCGCTATTCGGGACCGAGGATGCTGCTCTATCATCCGGTCATGACCTTGCGGCATTATTTGCGGTTATAAAAAAGAACCCCCGTAGGCATTAAGCCAGCGGGGGTTCCCGTTTACTCGTGAGCTTCTAAATCGTCAGCGGCGGATTCGAATTCCTCAAACGCATCTTCCATCTCTTCCAGCGCCGAGGTGATTTCCTCCAACGAGTCCAACGTCTCGGACAGCCGGTCATAGAGCTCCTGCTGCCCATCGGTCAATTCATCTGCCTCATCCAATTCGTCGATCTTCTCTTGAATGTCGTCGGTCAAGCTTTCCGCAAGGGTCATCACTTCTTCGAGCTCGATGGTGTCGATAATCGCTTGAATGTCGGCCAGCTTGGCTCGCAGTGCTTCCAGGGCTGCAATCGTCATCTCTTGTTCCTCCCAGGGTATGATCAGAGTTCCGATGGATGTAAGATATACCCAGATTATAGCCTTTTCAGAGAGAGGGACGCAATGCATCCCGAGATTTTATAGACCATGGAGGAGAAACTCGATCACGCGATGAAAGGTGTCGTTGACTTTATTCCGAATGGCGCGAAGCCTTTCCATATAAAGGACCTCATTTCTGTGTACTTCCCGTCTCCTACGGCTCCGCCGCTGTGAGGTTGCATCCCATTGCGTTTCTCTTCCAATTGGTCCTTGGATTGATGCTTGTTTTCTCGATTTTCGACGGTATACTATAAAGTTGAGTGTCTAAATCCGCTCGGATTCGAGTAGAGGAGTTTATGCTGCATGAAATCGCTGGTTATCATCCCGGCTTATAACGAGGAAAATAGCATTGAAGCCGTCATTCATTCCGTCAAAAAGTGGCATCCCGAAGTCGACATCGTCGTCGTAAATGACGGGTCCAAGGACGATACAAGCCGAGTAGCGAAGGCAACGGGGCTCGCTCATGTGGTCGACCTGCCGGTCAATCTCGGAATCGGCGGGGCCGTTCAAACGGGCTACCTGTTTGCGTTCCGCAACGGCTACGATATCGCCATTCAGATTGACGCGGACGGGCAGCATGACCCGGCCGACCTGGAGAAGGTCATCGGCGTTGTGGCGAGAGGAGAAGCGGCCTGCTGCGTGGGGTCCCGCTTTGTTGAGGAAACCGACTATACCCCGAGCCTGTTCCGGGGGATCGGGATCACCTTTTTCTCCCGCATGATCAAGTGGACGGTCGGCAAGCGCATCACCGATCCCACCTCCGGCTTCCGCGCCGTGAACCGGGACGTCATCGAGGTGTTCGCCAACTACTATCCCGACGATTATCCGGAGGTGGAGGCGGTCGTCCTGCTGGAGCGGATGGGGTTCTCCGTCAAGGAAGCCTCTGTCCAAATGCATGTGCGGGCCGCGGGGAAATCGTCCATCACTCCTTTCAAGTCGATGTATTACATGATCAAAGTGTCGCTTGCCGTTATCATGACACGGATAAGGAATGTGAATTAAGGCCATGAATATCTTTGTTGTATCCGTAGCGTTCTGTTTGCTCTTTCTTGGCTCGGTCATCGAGATGATCCGGCGGCGCAAGATATCGGAGCGGTATTCGCTTCTGTGGCTCATCCTCGGCTTCATCATGCTGATCTTCAGCCTGTTCCCGAAGCTGCTGAACGGCCTTTCGTCTTCGCTCGGGATTGTATACGGCACATCGCTGCTCTTTTTTATCGGATTCCTCTTCGCATTGGTGTTCATCCTGCACTTGACCACTGTCATTACGAAGCTGGACCGCAAGATGACGAGATTGACCCAGGAGATCGCTCTCCTGAAGGCGGAAAAGGAGGAGTCGGCGGATGCTCGCTCTGTTGATCGTCCTCTGTAATGTCGTGCTGCTCGTCACGGGGCAGACGATGTGGAAGTACGCCCTCAACCGCCACCCGCTGCGTTCGGTTTCGGACATCGTCCCGCTTATGACCGACCCGGTCATGCTGGGAGGCTGTCTCTTGTTCGCGGTGGCGACGGTCATCTGGTTTTATGCGCTCAGCCGCTTTGACCTGAGCCGCATCTATCCCTTGCAATCGATGGCCTATGTGCTGGGTGCTTTGTCCGGCGTGGTGCTGTTCCGTGAGACGATGTCAGTCACTCAGTGGCTCGGCATCATTCTCATTCTGGGCGGCGCGCTGCTGGTCGCGAAACCGTAGGCTCCCCCAAAAGGAAAGCTCCCCGTCTTCGAACGCCATCCATGGTCCGAAGAGGGGAGCTGTTTTGTTCGATTGCCGGGATCGAATGGGAATGCCCGGTGCCAGAATCAGCGGGCGGCTTGGGCGTCCTTCAGGGCGAGCTTGGCGCAGTAATCGATGACCTCGCTCCGGCGGACAATGCCGATGAAGCGGTCGGTGTCGTCGACCACGGCCACGAAGTTTTGCGTTTGAACCAGCTTGAGCAAATCCTCCATCGTCGCATCGATGCGAACGGATTGATGCTGGAGGCGAAGAGGGACTTCCGAGAGGGAGTGGCGGTGCGCAGTCTCGAACGTCACTTGGCTGTTGTTCTTGAAATACCAGAGCAGGTCGCCCTCCGTGATGGTTCCGGCGTAAGTCCCGTCCTCATGGAGGACAGGAACGGCAGTATACCGATGGTGCTCCATCTTCTCCAGCGTCTGCCGGAGGGTGGTCGTGGGCGTCAAGCAGACAACCTCTCTTTTGGGAAGCAGGAAAAAAGCAATATTCATCATGAATGAGGTAACTCCTTTTTTGGATAAAACGAATCAGTGCCCCTCCATTGTACCAAATTCAATCATCGGTTGACAGTTTCTTTCCCTGCCAAACTTACTTCAAACGAGGAGTGATCTCATGTCCCACCACGAATCGCTAGACATCCATCGGGCAACCAGCCAGGAGGATCTGAACGCGTGCTTCTCCATTCGCATGAAAGTCTTTGTGGAAGAACAGCAGGTTCCACCAGATGAAGAACTGGACGAGTACGATGACTCCTGGGAAGCGTGCTGTCACTTCCTTGCCCAGATCGGGGGAGAACCGGCCGCGACCGCCCGCTATCGCCCATACTCTGCGGAGCAGCCGCTGACCGCCAAGCTCCAACGGATCGCCGTATTACGGGAGCATCGGGGCACCGGCCTTGGCCGCAGGCTCGTGCTCGCCATGGAGGCGCATGCGAAGGAGGCGGGAGCCACCGCTGCCGTCCTTGATGCGCAATGTCAGGCAGAGCCGTTCTACCAAAAGCTTGGCTATGAGACCCTCTCCAAGGAGCCGTTTCTCGACGCAGGCATTCCCCATGTCCGGATGCGCAAAGAGCTGTAGTCGAGTTTGTCTGAGGCGGCTCTTCTGCATGAATGAATATTCTCGCCAGCTGTTTGTCTGACCAGGGACATTCGCCCAGCTACCTTCATATGGTATCCCATGACCCCGTAATCCGGAGTACTGCTCCGGACGGGAAGGAGGATGCCTGATGGCAAAACCGGCTGCCAAGAAAAAGGAACCGATGGCAAGCGGAGACAAACACCGCTTTAACCGCAAGATCGTTTCTTCCGATACCTGCTTTGTCTGCAAATCACCCTGTCAGAGAGGCCTTCGTTACTTGGAGCAGATGACCCTTCCTGGCGCGATTGGGCGTGGGGTTCCCTGTATCCTCACCCAAGGAAAAGCTTACAAATAAGGAAACCATCTTTCACGCAAGGGAGCCAGGGCCGTCTTTCCTTCGAACGGAGACTTCGTTATAATGAGTGTAATTCTCATGAGGAGTTGACGGCCATGCCCCTGTCCCTTCCCAATCATCTGCTGCCGATGCTGCTATCGGCTTTGTTTGCGTTGTCGGTGATCTTCATTCGATTGAAAGCAGCGGGGCGTCCTACCTCGGCGCGCAAGATCATCATCCCGCCGCTCGGCATGAGCACCGGCTTCGCCATGTTTTTCTTTCCATTCATGCGAATTCCCCTCGCTTGGGGGCTTGCCGCGTTTCTCGCTGGTGCGGTTTTCTTTGCGTACCCGCTCATTCGCACCTCGAAGTTCGAGGCCATCGACGGCCAAATCTTCTTGAAGCGCTCGAAGGCGTTCATTTTCATTTTGCTGATCCTCCTTGCCGTCCGTCTCGTGCTTCATGACTATGTCGAGCACTACGTCAGCTTAAGCCAGACGGGCTCGCTGTTCTTCCTGCTGGCGTTCGGCATGCTGCTGCCCTGGCGGACGGCCATGCTTCTCCAATACCAACGGCTCAATCGAACCCTCGGCAGCGGCAAGGAAGCCGATCCTCTCCCTTAAATTAAAGGTTCCACAGGAAATCGATGGATCGGCTTCAAATCGTTAAGAGAATCCGAGGAAACGGGAGAAAATCCGCAAGATTTTTTTGCCATTGCTCGCAACTCCCGAACCGGACCGGAGTATATACTAGCAGATGAAACCGATGATGATGGAGGGAAACACAAGATGAAGGCCAAGCGGTTACTCGTCCTGTTAACCACCTTCTCGTTGCTGTTCGGTGCCAGTGTGTACGCCGAATCCCAGTGGGGCGACTATGAAGGTTTTTCTAGAGTGAAGATGCGTTTAGATGGAACGGATGTGAAGGTCGCGGAGAACGAGGCTCCGGCAATCCTGCTGAAGGAGAGGACGATGGTTCCTCTTCGGTATGTGGCGGAGTCGCTTCATACACTGGTGAAGTGGGACAGCACCACGAAGACCGTGGACATGAATCGTCCTGACGTGCACATGGTGTTCGCCCAAGACGTAGCGGAGGATCTCACGACGATTCGCAAGCCTTTCTCGCGCGTAGCCCAAGGCCGTTCCGGTGATTTCTTTGTCTTCGTCGACGCAGCAGGCATTCAGCTGCCGGTGGAGAAATTCAAGATTACGGTCTACACCCCGAATGGGGATGTGGTGGCGACGAGCCCTGAGGAAGTGCCGCCGAAGTCGGACAACGGCTCCTTCTGGTACCTGTGGAAGGTCAACGTGAACTTCGCGCAGAAGGGCGACTATGTCGTGAAAGTTTCCTTCTTGTACAAAGGAGAATACACTGTCGTTTCGGAGAAGACGATTACGTCTGGCTGATCCGTCAGGGCGCTGGAGGCCGTTCGTGAGAACGGCTTTCCTTTTGTCAATCACTTGTGGTACGATACACGAGTATCGAAACACTATTTGCAGAAACGAGGAGATATCGTGAGCGAACATCATCACGACGGTTGCGGCTGCGGTCACGACCACGATCACGACCATGAGCACGAACATGACGCGGTGTTTATGGTAACCGACGAAGAAGGCAATGAGCATGAGATGGTCATGGTCTTCCAATTCGAGTCCGAAGACAACGCTTATGCGGTCCTGCTGGATCGCAATGACCCGGAAGCAGACGGCATCATCTTCCGCATTGAAGAAGAAGATGGCGAAGCTTATCTGGTCAGCATCGAAGACGACGCCGAATGGCAAAAGGTCGTTGCCATCTACAACGAACTGGCTGCTCAAGAAGCTGAATAATTGTGCGCCGGGTCCATTGACTGGAACCGCGTGGAAAACCCCTCACCATGGGGTTTTTCTTGTTTTTATGGGGCTCTTTGGAGCAAATCCTTCCCAAAGGGCTTGCGCGAGATTGGGGACTATCGCTAGAATCGGGAGGGGGCCCAACTTCACCGGGCTGTCAGGAGAAGGGAAGGTTAGAACGGTATGCTGGAGTTTTGCAATGTTTTTAAGACGAGAAAAGGGACAAAGCTCCATGACTTGAGCCTTCACTTGGAACAAGGGCAACGGCTCAGCTTGGAATGCGATCATGCGGCAAGCGACTTACTAGTGGATCTCATCCTGGGGAAGGAAGTCCAGAATCGCGGGAGCATTCGGCTCGCCGGCATTCCCCATCAGGAATACATAAAGAGCAACAGAGGGAAAATTGGCGTCATTTATCGAGACGAGCAGTTTTACTCGAAGATGACGGTCGGGGCTTACCTGTCCTTTTTCGCTGAGCTTTCAGACAAGTCAGTGGATGTTCGTCGGATTCTGGAGAAGGCAGCGCTTCTCGACAGCGCAAGCACGAAGATCAACGAGTTGAGTCATGGACAGCGAAAACGACTCGCCCTTGCCCGCGAAAGGATCAAGCAGCCCTCGCTGCTCCTCTTCCAGGAGCCCAATTCCAACATGGACCGGGAGAACCTGGCGATTCTTCTCGACAATATGGAGGAGCTCTATCACGAAGGCACCACGATCCTGAACATGTCTCTCTTCTTCCGCGACACGCTTCTCCTTGGGGGGCGCTCCTATCGGCTTGACGACGATGGGTTGATCGAGCTGCAGACCGGCATGGAGGATGCCTCCGTTCGGGAAGACCAACCGGCCGCCTTTCCCGCTCAGGAGACAGCTTCAATTCCTGTCTACCGGATCGAAAAAATTCCGGCTCGGCTGGAGGATCGGATCCTACTCTTCGATCCGATGGAGATCGACTTTGTCGAGAGTGAGGCAGGCTCGAGTGCGCTCAGTGTTCGGGGGGATCGGTTCCCTTGCGCCTTGTCGATGACGGAGCTGGAGGAGCGTCTGCGTCATTTTGGCTTCTTCCGCTGTCATCGTTCGTACCTCGTCAATCTCCAGAGGTTGAAGGAGGTTGTGACCTTCACCCGGAACAGCTACAGCTTGAGTCTGGATGACCGCAACAAAACCTCCATCCCCCTCTCCAAGGGGCGGCTCGACGAGTTGAAGGAGATCTTGAAGCTCTGATTTTGTGTTCCATTCAGCCGTCTATTTGCTCCAATCACCCGTTCAGAGACTCCATTCAGTGCCAATTTGGCCGCATTGGGGGTTCTTGTGGCGCTTTTCGCGGTGATTATGTAGCAGGGACAGCCGGAGTCTGCAATACTTGGTTCATCGACCGATATCGGTCAAGACTCGAACGAATGGGGGCACAGGGATGAGCGCGATCTTATCCATGCAAGCAATACGCAAAGAGTTCAAGCAGCATGTCGCTCTGCAAAAGGTTACCTTTCAGGTGGAGCAAGGGGAGATTTTCGGGTTTCTCGGTCCGAGCGGCGCGGGGAAGACAACTACCATTAAGCTCCTCACCGGACAACTCCGTCCGACCTCGGGAGAGCTCCGCGTGATGGGGGAGAGTCAGGATGGGAGCATCCGCAAGCTCACGAATCAGATCGGCCTTCTGTCTGACACAAGCGGAGTCTATGAGCGCCTGAGCGTATACGACAATATGGCCTTGTTTGCCGATATTCATGGCGTGGATTACAAGGAAATCCCCTTGTTACTAGAGAAGGTAGGCATCGCCGAGCATGCCAAGAAGGAAGCGAAGAAGCTGTCTCGAGGCATGAGGCAGCGGCTGATGATCGCGAGAAGCATTTTGCATAAACCCAGGCTCTTGTTCCTCGATGAACCGACATCCTCGCTTGATCCGGCCAATACGCTGGAGATCCACCGGCTGCTTCGACAGTTGAACCGGGAAGGCACAACGATCTTTCTCACCACGCACAACATGGATGAGGCAGACAAGCTGTGCCACCGCGTCGCCTTCCTGAATGCAGGAGAAGTCGTAGAGCTGGGAGTTCCCGCCGAGTTGAAGCTGAAATACTCGGACCGTTCCGTGAAGGTGATTCTGGAGGGAGAGCCGGAGCCTCTCTACATTCGCAACGATGCAGAAGGCGGCAGCAAGCTGAAGGGCTGGATGGAGACGGGCAAGGTGAGGGCGGTTCACTCGATGGAGCCGAATTTGGAGACCATCTTCTTGAACTTGACGGGGAGGGAACTGTAATGGCATTATCCATGAGACATATCCGTGCCATATTTAAAAAAGAATGCAAAGAGTTTGGGAAGAATCCCAATATCCTGTTTATGTGTGCATTGCCGCTCTTGTTTGCCGTACTTTATTCGTCGATATTTGATGAAAACTTTCCGAAAGGCGATCTGCTGACCCTCTGCGTAGGAACCAGCTTAACGATGGTGACCTGCTTTGTCATTGCGATGCTGATTGCGGAAGAGAAGGAGAAGCAGACGCTCCGCACGTTGATGCTGTCGGCTGTCTCGCCTGTTGAGTTTTTTGTGGGCAAAGGGTTGTTTACCTTGCTGGTATCGACGGTGTTAAACGCGATTATCTTCTTCTTGGTTGGAATTGATGCGTCCCTGTACGGCATCTTCCTGCTCCTCACCACGCTGGTCTGCCTGACGATGCTGGAGCTTGGAGCCATGATCGGAATGATCGCCCAGAATCAGATGGCAACGGGTGTCGTCGGCATGCCGATCGTGCTTGTGTTCTTCATGGTCCCCATGTTCGCCGAGCTGAATCCGGTTATGACGAAGATCGCCTGGTTTCTTCCCAATTATCACATGAATGTTCTGATGAAGCAGGCGATCGATGGAACCGCGTTCGGCAGTGACGGGCTCCTGCGGGTCGGGGCGATCGTCCTCTGGATTCTTGTCGGAGCAGGGCTGTTCGCCGTCGTCTATCGACGCAATGGGATTGACCGATAATGACGAGGTCAAAAAACGGGTTGTTCCAAACAGGTGAGAAACCTGAATGGAACAACCCGTTTTTTTGTCCGATAGGAGACCCGTGCAATTAGAAAATCGCCTTGGTTTCCACGATAA
Source organism: Gorillibacterium sp. CAU 1737 (assembly GCF_039888655.1). Lineage (NCBI taxonomy): Bacteria > Bacillati > Bacillota > Bacilli > Caryophanales > Paenibacillaceae > Gorillibacterium > Gorillibacterium sp. CAU 1737. The sequence continues at coordinate 96,568 of NZ_JBDQQO010000011.1, read as the reverse complement.
CCTTCACCTGCTGCACCGTGCGATCCTCCGGCCCCTTCACGGGAAGGCCGACCTCGACATGCTCGGTGATGTAGTCGATGTTTTCCTGGGTGATGACCTCTCCTGGAAGGAGAATCGGAATGCCCGGCGGGTACACATAGATGAATTCCGCAATGATGCGGCCGGCCGATTCCTTGAACGGAACGACCTCCGTGTCGCCGTAGAACGCATCGCGAGGAATCAGCGAGAGCTGCGGAATGTCCGGAATGGTGACGATCAGCTCATTGGCCGTCTTGATGTTATAGTTCAGCTCGGACATGTGACGGAGCGCAGCCACAAGAAGGTCCACGCTCTCCTCCGTGTCGCCCGGTGTAATCAGGCAGAGGATGTTGTACATGTCGCTCATTTCGACTTCGATGTTGTAATGCTCGCGAAGCCAATTCTCCGCATCATACCCCGTGATGCCCAAGTGGCGCACGAGAACATTCACTTTCGTCGGATCGAAGTCGAAGGTCGCTTCTGTTCCGAGAATCTCCTCGCCGAAACAATAGAGGCCGGGGATTTCGTTGATGCTCTTGCGCGCCTGACTGGCACGCCGAATGGCTTGATCGGCCATTTCCTGGCCGTTGATGGCGAGATTCCGTCTCGCTGCATCGAGCGAGGCAAGCAAAATATAGGAAGTGGACGTCGTCGTCAGCATGCTCATGATCGTCTGAATCCGTTTCGTGTTCACACGGGTTCCTTGAACGTTCAGCACCGAGCTTTGCGTCAGACTTCCGCCCAGTTTATGGACACTGGTTGCAGCCATGTCAGCGCCGGCTTCCATCGCGGAGATGGGGAGGTCGTCATGGAAGGGAAGAAGTGCTCCATGGGCTTCATCCACGAGCACCACCATATCGTGGCTGTGGACGAGCTCGACGATTTCCTTCAGATCGGCGCACACTCCGTAATAGGTCGGATTAATAACGAGCACCGCTTTGGCATCCGGATGGGCGGTCAGCGCCTTCTTAACCGAACGGGTGGTTACCCCGTGATCGATCCCGAGGTTCTTGTCGCGGACCGGCGACAGGAAGATCGGTTTGATGCCGGCGAAGATTATCGCGGACATCACCGATTTGTGAATGTTCCGCGGCACGATGATCTTGTCCCCTTCGGAGCAGGTGGACATGATCATGGTCATGATCGCTCCACTCGTCCCCTGAACAAAGAAAAAGGTCTGATCTGCGCGAAAGGTCTCGGCTGCTAGCCGCTGCGCTTCCGCGATCACCGCCGTCGGCTGATGAAGATCATCGAGCGGGGCGATGTTGATGAGATCTATGGATAAGGCATTACTGCCGATGAATTCTCTGAATTCGGGATCCATCCCAACCCCTTTTTTGTGTCCGGGAATGTGAAAAGGAACGGGGTTGCTGTCCGCATGGGCGCGAAGCGCGGTCAAGAGCGGAGTATTGCGTTGATCCATATCAGTCATCTCATCCTTTCTCTGGGCAGGTTTTCGTCCGACATCTTTTTTGCGGCTGCCCGGTTTGTGGGTTTCGGCCAAACAAAAAGAGTATAGCAGAACCTCGCCAGGAATCAAGGAGATATTTTAGGGAGCCAAGCGTTTTTTGCAGGAAGAAACCGCCCATTTTTCAAAGGACTCAAAAGCAGGTTCTAGCAACTCTCTCAATAACGGATGGAATAGATTTTGAAAATTGGTCAAGACTGGGAATGAAAGTGGAGAGAGGGGGCAAGCCATGGGGAAAATGGTCAAAAAACCAAGTTGCGGAAACGGCAGATTCATAATAAACTGTAAGAAATCAATAAATTGTCAGAACATTCAGATTAGAACTGGGATAAGTCTAATCGATAGACCATGGGAGGGATTGCCGTGAACAAAAGTCATGAAGTGGAGTACTGCAACTTGGATGTGCGCTTTGACCGCCGGCTAATCCGTCAATTCATCAAAGACCTGATCCAGGAAGGCTACTCCCTCTATTGGAACGAAAGCGATAAAGAATTCGTGATCTCCATCCGGTCGGGACGCAAGCTGGTTAAACTGCAGTTTCATCGGGTTGGAGAGCGCTTTAAGATGGTGGGGAACTATGTTCTGCGAGACGATAAGCTGGCGGAGCTGATGGAGAGATTGATTAACGATACGCGCGGCCATGCGGTTGTCAAACGCTTTAAGGATCGGCAGATCGTCATTGAGAACATCATGTTCGGAGAGATCATTCGGATGGTGGAGATCAACGGGGTCGAGCGAAAGGTGGTTTACGAACGAGAATCCGCGGTCACAAGCCAGGAGGTCTCTGCTGCGATCAAGAGTCGGCGCATCGAGGACCGCATTCCGGTTCTGCGCCTGGAGATGGATTACGAGCTGGCTGTTCTGGCCGAAGCCATCGCTGCAGATGATCGGGAAGGAATCGAATCCGGGAAGCGCCGGATGGAGGAGCTCCGCCAAGAGATGGTAACGATGGAGTTATAAGAGCTGGAAGCAGAACAAGACCCGTAAGCCGTGCAGAAAAAGCGGCCTTGCGGGTCTTGTGGCGTTGTGCCGTTCCAGTTGGTATCCCGCCCCCGGCTGTGATATCATGATGGGGAGAAAAAAGTGAAGCAAACCCCGATGGGAAAGGGACAGTCATGAACGAACGGAAACGCTATGTGATCGCAGCGGATATGGGGACCACCAGCGTCAAAGCGCTCCTCGTGGACCCGGAAGGCGTCATACACGCCGCGCACTCGGTGTTTTATCCGCTCCATACGCCGGCACCCGGCATTGCCGAGCAAGACCCGAACCGAATGGCGGACGGCGTATTGGATGGGATTGGAGAGCTGCTTCGCAAAACGGAGGTCCAGCCGGAAGAGATTCTGGCCGTTTCCTTCAGCACCGCCATGCACAGCCTAATGGCAATGGATGCCGAAGGAAGCCCGCTCACTCCGCTGCTGACCTGGGCTGACAGCCGCAGCGCGGCCTATGCCGATCGGCTCAAGCAGTCTGGGAGGGGCGATACGCTATACCGTCGGACCGGCACCCCGATCCATCCCATGTCTCCGTTGGTCAAGCTGCTATGGCTCCGTGACGAGAATCCCGAGATTTTCGGTAAGGCGGCCAAATTTATCGGCATCAAAGAATATGTTTTTTTCCGGCTCTTCGGAAAATACCTCGTCGACCATTCATCGGCAAGTGCAACCGGCCTTCTTCATATGGACACCTTATCATGGGACACTATGGCATTGGAGGAAGCGGCGATTCAGGAAGGACAGCTGTCCGAGCTCGTTCCGCCTCATCACTGCGAAAGGGGCTTGCCTGACTGGGCTGTGGAGAGGACGGGGCTCCCGGCGGATACTCCTTTCGTCATCGGAGCCGCGGATGGCCCGCTTGCCAATCTCGGTGCCGGTGCGGTTCTTCCCGGCTCCTGGGCGCTCACGGTCGGAACAAGCGGCGCGGTGAGAACGACGGTGAAGGCTCCGCTCGCCGACCCGCAAGGCCGGTTGTTCTGTTACTCGCTTGCCGACGGTCTGTGGGTGGTCGGCGGGGCTGTGAACAACGGCGGCATTCTCTTTCGCTGGACGAGGGATGTTCTGGCCACGCAGGAGGCGGAGACAGCGCGCGCATCGGGCCTTGATCCTTACGATTACTTGACCGCGATTGCTCGCGAGGTCCCTCCCGGCTCCGAAGGACTGCTCTTCCTGCCTTACCTGCTCGGGGAAAGGTCGCCGTATTGGAACGCCAACGCCCGAGGCGTCTTCTTCGGCTTGACGATGAGTCACGAGAAGAAGCACATGATCCGCGCGGTCATGGAGGGCGTTGTATACGGACTCGATTCGGTGGCCGCCGCGCTTGAGGAAATGACCGGAGGGGCGGAGGAGGTTCGCGTTTCCGGAGGAATGGCCAAGTCTCCGCTCTGGAGGCAGATGCTGGCCGATGTGCTGAAGAAGCCCATCAGCCTCATGGAGAGCGTGGAAAGCTCAGGCTTGGGCGCCGCTTATCTCGGATTTTGGGCGATGGGCGAAAAAGCAGGGCTTGATGGAATCCGCGAATGGACTCATGTGCAGGAAGAGCATCAACCGAATCCCCAGGCAAGCGGGCAATACGGGGAGCTCAAGGGGATTTATACGAGGCTGTACCAAAGGCTGGAGCCGGAGTTTGCGGTGATCGCAGACTACCAGGCTCGTCAGAAGCCAATGGAGGAAGGCTTCACCAAGACAAGCGGAACGAAAGGATGAGACAAACAGATGGCAGACACGAAGCAACAGATCGGAGTCGTCGGGCTCGCCGTTATGGGGCGGAACCTGGCGCTGAATATTGAAAGCAGAGGATTTACGGTATCGGTCTTTAACCGTTCCAAGGATAAGACCGTAGAGTTGCTGGAGGAGGCCAAAGGCAAAAACCTCGTGGGCACCTACAGCGTGGAGGAATTCGTAGCGTCTCTTGAACGCCCGCGCAAAATCCTCCTCATGGTCAAGGCAGGCACGGCAACCGACGCCACCATTGATCAACTTCTTCCGCATCTCGAAGAAGGAGATATTCTGATTGACGGCGGAAACTCGTACTTCCCGGACACCCAACGCCGAAACCGTGAGCTCGAAGCCCGCGGCATCCGCTTTATCGGAACCGGGGTATCCGGCGGAGAGGAAGGCGCGCTGAAGGGCCCGTCCATCATGCCGGGCGGACAAAAAGATGCCTACGAGCTCGTAGAGCCGATCCTGACGGCCATCTCGGCGAAGGTTGGCGGAGACCCTTGCTGCACCTACATCGGACCAGACGGTGCCGGACACTATGTCAAAATGGTACATAACGGCATCGAGTACGGCGATATGCAGCTGATCTCCGAAGCCTATCACCTGCTGCGCGATGTACTTGGCGTGGACGCGGACGAGCTTCACACGATCTTCTCCGAATGGAACAAGGGCGAGCTCGACAGCTACCTGATCGAGATCACCGCCGACATCTTCTCCCGCAAGGACCCGGACACGGGCAAGCCGATGGTGGACGTCATCCTCGATACAGCCGGCCAAAAGGGAACGGGCAAATGGACGAGCCAAAGCTCACTCGACCTGGGTGTTCCGCTGTCCATCATCACCGAATCGGTCTTCGCTCGTTTCATTTCGGCGATGAAGGCTGAGCGGGTAGCCGCGAGCAAGGTGCTGAGCGGTCCGGCGAAAGCCCCGTTCGAAGGCGATCGCGCCGCTTTCATTGAAGCCGTACGCAAGGCTCTCTATGCGAGCAAGATTTGCTCGTACGCACAAGGCTTTGCCCAAATGCGTGAAGCATCGGACGAATACGGTTGGGACCTCCGCTACGGCGATATCGCGATGATCTTCCGCGGCGGCTGCATCATCCGCGCCCAATTCCTGCAAAATATCAAGGATGCCTACGACCGCGATTCGGGGTTGAAGAATCTTCTTCTGGACAGCTACTTCAAGGGAGTGGTCGAAAGCTACCAGGACGCTTGGCGTTCCGTTGTTGCCGCAGCGGTTACCCGCGGTGTGCCGGTTCCGGCATTCTCCTCCGCCCTCGCTTACTACGACAGCTACCGCACGGAGCGGCTCCCGGCCAACCTGCTGCAAGCGCAGCGCGACTACTTCGGGGCTCATACCTTCGAGCGTGTTGACAAGGAAGGGGTCTTCCACCACAACTGGCTGGAAGGAGCCGAATAAGAGGAGCAGATCCCACTTAACGGGAAACGGCTCGGCTGTGAAGCTTACGGCTCGACAATGCCGGCTGATGCTTCGCGCAGGAGCGTCTTCAGGTCCGATTGAGCCAGCGCCATGCCGCTTTCGGGCCGCAGAAGTGCGAGCGCCAGCTCCGCCATTGCATGAACGTTACGGACAAGATTCGGCCGGGGAAGTTCCGCGTGTAGGAGCGTTCCTTCGGCCGTTTTCTGCTTCAATACCATAAGCGCCCAGATCAGATCATTCCGGCAGAGCAGGTAGGCGGGATCAAGCAGATGGCGGAAGCTTTGACGCGGTGCGGGAGTGGGGAGCAACGGGAATCCCTCCGATGGGTTGGTCTTTTACTACACCATACGGCAGAAGGGCCGATTTCATGCAAGCTTGGCCGTCATCTGCAGCAAAAGACATGCAAAAAGCGTTGCCAACCTCCCGGCTTGCTGTGATAAGATAGTGCGTAAACGCATAACTGCAACGGGGTGGTCGAACAAGCATGAACGAAATCAATTTAATACTCGTCGGGTTTATGGGGACAGGAAAGTCTACCATTGGCCGACTCGCTGCGGATCGACTCGGGTATGCCTATCGGGATTCCGATCAGGAGGTCGAGCGCGCGACCGGGATGACCATTCCGGAGATTTTTGCGGAAAAGGGAGAGGATTTTTTCCGAGACAAGGAGACGGCGGTGTTGCACAAGCTGCTTCGGAACAACCGACAGGTTATTTCGACCGGAGGGGGCTCCGTGCTTCGTGAAGAAAATCGGCGCTTGATGCTCGAACACGGCGTTGTGGCCGAGCTAATTGCATCGAAGGAGACCATCATTCGCCGGGTGAGCAAGGATCGCAATCGCCCGCTGCTTGCAGGCGATGTAAGAGAGCGGGTAGCCGCCCTTCTGACCCAGAGGGCAGGAGCCTACGCCTTTGCCCATCATCATTTGGAAACCGATGGCTATGCCCCTGAAGACGTGGTCGAGCTGCTTTTAAGCCGACTCCCGATCGGGCAGTCATCAGGAGGGGAGACAGATCGTCCATGAAAGCCATCGTGAAACCGGCCGCTAGGCTGTCGGGTGACATTCAAGCCCTGTCATCGAAGAATTATACAACCCGCTATTTATTGGTTGGCGCTTTATCCGAAGGGACCAGCACCATCTGGTACCCGGCCCACAGTGAGGACAGCGACGCCATGAGGCGCTGCATTCGTGACCTCGGGGCCGAATGGACGGAGGATGAGGAGAAGCTGGTCATTAGCGGCTTCGGCAATCGCCCCCGCGACGTGAAGGAATTGAATGTGGGGAATGCCGGAGCGGTTCTTCGCTTTCTCATGGGCATCGCATCGTTATGCCCGGAGGTGACGTTTGTCAATGCGTACCCGGAATCCCTCGGCAAGCGTCCGCATCACGACCTGATCGACTCGCTTCGGCAAATGGGAGTCGAGGTGGACGACAACGGGGGGCGGCTGCCCATCACCCTACGGGGTGGCCAGCCGCGCGGAGGAAAGCTGACGGTGTCCGGCTCCGTGAGCTCGCAGTTTTTGAGCGCTCTCCTGTTCACGGCTCCGCTTTTGCAGGAAGACAGCGAGATTGAGGTGCTCCATGACCTCAAGTCGAAGATTATCGTAGGCCAGACGCTGGAGGTTCTGGAGCAGGCGGGGATTCACATCGAAGCTTCCTCCGATCTTATGCATTATCGCATTCCCGGAAACCAACGGTATAAAGCACAGGAGTATGTTGTACAAGGAGACTACCCCGGTTCCGCTGCGATTCTGGCAGCAGCGGCTGTCGTTCCTTCGGATGTGCGGGTCCATCGTCTGTCCGAGACGAGCCGTCAAGGCGAGCGGGAAGTTGTCGATGTTTTGAAAGCGATGGGGGTTCCGCTGACGCACAAGGATGGAATCGTCCACGTGCAAGGAACCGGCCGACTCCAGGCCGGAGAGTTCGACGGAGACGGCTTCACGGATGGCGTTCTTGCCATGGTCGCAGCCTCCGTGTTCGCGGAAGGGACGTCCCGCTTCTATAATGTGGAGAACCTTCGCTACAAGGAATGCGATCGAATCAGCGACTTCGTTCGGGAGCTGCGCAAGGCAGGAGTAAATGCCGAGGAGCGTCAAAGCGAAATCATCATCCATGGAAGCCCGGACGGTGTGGAAGGCGGAGTGGAAATCGACGCACACTATGATCATCGAGTGATTATGGCGCTAACCATCGTCGGTCTGCGTTCGCGAAAGGGGCTTGTCATTCGCGACGCCCAGCATGTAGCCAAATCGTACCCCGGCTTCTTTCAGCATTTGCTTGCGCTGGGAGCCGATCTTACCTTTGTGGAGGAATGAGCCATGGCATTTGAGAATCCATCTCGGGAGCAGATCAAGGAATTGCTGGAGCAAGCGGGAGCGATCGCGGTTGTCGGTCTTTCGGATAAGCCGGACCGCACCTCCTATATGGTCGCGCATGCGATGCAGGAGAGGGGCTATCGCATCATACCGGTCAATCCGACCGTAACCGGAACGATCCTTGGAGAGACCTGTTACGCGAGTTTGATCGAAGTTCCAGAACCGATCAGCATCGTCAATGTGTTCCGCCGGAGTGATCAAGTCGTTCCCATCGCGGAAGAGGCCGTTCGGATCGGAGCGAAGGTTTTTTGGCTCCAGCAGGGCATCGTCAATGAAGAGGCAGCAGGCATCTGCGAGGAGAACGGCATCACGGTCATCATGGATCGCTGCATCAAGGTGGAGGATGCGGTCACCCGGCCGAACCGCTTCTAAAGTTCCCATCAAGGCCCTAACGTAAAAGCCCCCCAAACCGCTCACAATAGAACTGGCTTCTTGCAGCGGTTTCTTCCCCGCAGGAAGACCGAATCCTTTAGGGAGGTTTGGGTTATGCAAAACAACCAGAATTTCCACAAAAGCAACTACAAAGGCAATCAGCCGAATCATGACAGCGATTTGAAGACCGACTGGAAATACCCGGCGACCAATGTCATCTCCTCGTCATCGAAGCCTTCCTTCGAGCCGACCGGAGCGGTTCAGTCCTTCTACAATCGTCCGAAAAAGGGAACGTCGTCCTTCACAAGCTCGACGTCGGCCCAAGCAGGGGGCATGAGCGGAGCCAGCTTTACGAGCTCGACGGCATCCTTCCACACGGCAGGGTACAAGGGCGATCAACCGGGGCATGATGGCTATCTCCGCTCCGATTCCTCGACACCGGCCCAATCGGGTGCCTTGAGCGGGAACAGTTATTCCAGCTCGGCGGCATCCTTCCACACGGCAGGGTACAAGGGCGATCAACCGGGACATGACGATTACCTTCGCTCCGATTCCTCGACGCCAGCCCAATCGGGTGCCTTGAGCGGGAACAGCTTTTCCAGCTCGGCGGCATCGTATCACACGGCAGGCTACAAAGGTGATCAACCGGGGCATGATGACTATCTCCGCTCCGATTCCTCAACGCCGGCTCAATCGGGTGCTTTGAGCGGGAACAGCTTTTCCAGCTCGGCAGCATCGTACCACACGGCAGGCTACAAAGGCGATCAACCGGGACATGACGAGTACCTGTACAACGAAAACTAAGGTAGAGGACTCATTGTTCTACCTTTCATGAAAGAGGCGCCGCCTTCCTCCGGGATGGCGGCGTTTCGCTTTGCATCTGTTTCGGCTCTCGGGTAGGATAGAAAAGGGGGTCGAGATCATCCTAAGAAACGGGGGAATGGAAAATGGAACTGAGCGGCAAAAAGGTACTCGCCTTTTGCGACACGGATTTCGAAGATTTGGAGATGTGGTATCCGATCCTGCGCCTCCGGGAGGCAGGAGCTGAGGTTGTAATTGCCGGACCCGAGGCTGGTACCGTCTACAAGGGAAAATACGGGGTGCCGCTAACCTCGGATATCGCTTATGCTGATGCCGATTCTGCTTCGTATGACGGGCTTTACGTACCGGGTGGCTGGGCTCCGGATAAGATGCGGCGGGATGCGGATGTCCTGCGCCTTACCCAGGAATTTCATGAAGCCGCCAAGCCGATCGGCCAGATTTGCCATGCCGGCTGGGTGCTCGCCTCCGCCAAAATCGTTAAGGGGTATACCCTCACCTCGACGCCGGGTATTCGGGACGACTTGGAGAACGCAGGCGCTATCTGGGTGGATGAGGAAGCGGTCGTCGACCGGAATCTGGTATCGGGCCGCCGGCCGCCGGATCTTCCCGCCTTCATGAGGGAACTGATCGCCTTGCTTGCGAAAGGGCCGACAGCCTGATTGCTTAGCGGTCTACTAGGTGGTCAATTCGTGTATTCATAAGGGACGGTTGTCCGCGCTGACACGCGGAACCGTCCTTTTCCATGCACGCGAAGGGGCGTTTTATGCCTTTACAAAAAACAGGACAACCCTTACCATACAGGATGAGGAAAGGAGAGAAGCCCAATGAATTGGATGGGAAACCTGCAGCAGCTGGGGCGGTCCCTCATGATGCCCGTTATGGTTATACCGGCTGCGGCCATCCTGATCTGGCTCGGGAACATGCCCTGGGATTCTGTCTCCCTCGGCCAGGTAGGCGACATCCTGTCGTTTGCCGGTCAATCGATCTTTACCTTTTTGCCCTTTATTTTCGCCGCGGGTGTAGCACTGGGACTTGCAGAGAATTCCGTCATCGCCGGGATGACCTCCTTGTTCAGCTATTATCTCTTTCAGCAGATCGCTCTTCGCTACCTGGGTCCGGACTTTCAATTTGGCATCACAGGCGGCGTCTTGATTGCGATCCTGACAGCCGTTTCCTATCATCGATTGAAGAATATCCAGCTTCCCGAGATCATTCAATTTTTTGGCGGCGTCCGTCTTGTCCCCCTCTTCATGAGCGTCGTTACGCTGATGGTTTCGATCGTGACGGTGAAGACGGGGCCATTCATCCGGGATGGGCTGGGTCATTTTGCTCAATTTCTGCTCGACATGGGCGGGTTCGGGGCCTTCCTGTACGGGGTGGCTCACCGGCTGCTTGTCCCCTCCGGGCTGCATCATATTCTCAATAATGTATATTGGTTTCAACTCGGTTCCTACCAGCGGCCGGATGGCAGCTACGTGTTCGGCGACCTTCCGCGCTTCTTTGCGGGGGATCCTACAGCCGGCGGTTATATGGCCGGGCTATACCCTATTATGATGTTTGCGCTGCCCGCCATTGCGTTCGCCATCATTCATGAAGCGCGCGAGGACCTGAAGCCAAAGATTCGCAAAACCTTTTTGATCGCCGCCTTCGCCTGCTTCCTCACCGGGGTTTCGGAGCCGATCGAATTTGCGTTCTTGTTTGCCTCCCCGTATCTATTCGGCATTCATGCCGTTCTGTCGGGGCTTGCCATGTGGCTGACCTACAGCCTGGGCATACACCACGGCTTTTCCTATTCGGCAGGCTTTATTGACTATGTTGTCAATTTCCATCTATCGGCTCATGGAATTTGGCTCCTGCCCATCGGTCTTCTGTACGGGTTCGTTTATTACCGTCTGTTCTGCTGGGCCATCCGTCGCTTTCGCATCCCGACGCCGGGGCGTGAGGAAGGCTCCCAACTGGAGGAGTGGGCCGGCGATATTCCTTATCGCTCTCCGCTCATTCTGGAGGCGCTCGGCGGCAAAAACAACATCAAGACGATTGAAGCCTGCGTGACCCGCCTTCGCCTAACCCTCGACAATGATAAACTGATTGACATTGCGTCTCTTAAAAATTTGGGTGCAGCCGGTGTCATTCACCTTGGCGGAGGAAACGTGCAGGTGGTCTTTGGAACCTACTCGGATATGATCAAGGAACAGATTGTGCGCCTCACCAAAAAAGAGATCAAGCAGGTGGCGTTCCATTCCCCGATGAGCGGCCGGATGATTCCGCTCGAAGAAGTGCCGGACCCCATCTTCGCTCAAGGGCTGGTGGGGAACGGAGTGGCGTTCATTCCGGACCGGGGCGAGCTCGTCAGCCCGCTCGCCGGGAAGGTCGTACACGTTCACCCCTCCAAGCACGCCATCGGAATCGAGACAGCGGGAGGGCTGCAGGTGCTGTTGCATATCGGCATTGACACCTCGCAGCTGCAAAACTGCTTCACCATCTACGTGGAGGTGGGCGACGAAGTGAAGCCTGGCCAGCTGCTGGCGCATTTCCAATACGATAAGGTGAGAAAACTGAGCAAGTCGCTGGCCACCCCCATGGTCATCACCAACTCCGATCTCGTCAAAAGCTGGAGCTTCGCTCCTTATAAAGCAGTCAAGAAAGGTCAAGCTTCCGTGCTGTCGGTTCTGTTGAAGGAAGAGGCCGGAGAAGGAGGAAAGCCTGCATGAACAAAGCAATCGGAGTTTCTCCGGGAATTGCCATCGGACGCGCCTATGTCCTGACTTCGTCAGAGCAGCATATCCCGGAACGAACGATGCGGGATGCGGACCTGACCGAGGAGCTTGACCGGGTGGTTGCCGGTATTCATCAGAGTCGATCCGAGCTGGAATCCATCCGGTCGGATATTCGGGAGCTGATCGGGGAAGAGGAAGCAGGGATTTTTAATGCCCACCTTGCCATTCTGGAAGACCCCATCTTCCTGAACGAGGTGCGGGAGATCATGAAGCTGCGTTCGATCGGGGCAGAGCAGGCTGTTCAGCAGGCGACCGATAAGTTCGCCAATATGTTTGAGCTGCTGGACGACGATTACATGCGGGAACGCGCAGACGACATTCGCGATGTGGGCAATCGGTTATTGAAGCATCTGCTCGGCGATACAGGCGTTCTCCTGCCGGAGATGCCGGCGGATGAGCCTTATATTCTCGTATCCAAGGAGGTAACCCCCTCCGGCTTCGTCAATCTGGGCCCTCACAACCTGCTTGGCATCGTGACGGCGATGGGCGGCAAAACGTCGCATACGGCCATTATGGCGCGGGCGATGGGCATTCCCATGGTATCGGGGCTCGACACACGGCTTCAGCGAACCATCCAGTCGGGGGATCTGCTCATTGTGGATGGAGATGCCGGCCTGATCTGGGTGAATCCAGACGGCGGCCTTGTGGAGGAGTACCAGCATCGAATCGAGAAGCTGGAGGAGGAACGCCATTCCCTTCAAGAAATCATCAGCTATCCTCCGGTTACGCAGGACGGGAGACGGCTGGAGATTTTGGCCAACATCAGCTCCCTGAGCGAGCTCGACCGCTCGATTGAGGAAGGGGTTCCGGGAGTGGGGCTGTTCCGAACGGAGTTTCTGTTCATGGATCGAAGCTCCGTACCCGGTGAAGAGGAGCAATATGAGATCTATCGGGAAGCCGTCGAGAAGCATCGGGGGAACCCCCTTGTGTTTCGCGCGCTCGATATCGGGGGAGACAAGGCGATCAGCTATATCGCCCTTCCTGAGGAGGAGAATCCTTCCCTTGGGCTTCGGGCGGTGCGCATCCTGCTAACCCGCAAGGACCTGTTCCGCATTCAATTGAGGGCGATCCTGAGGGCAGGAGCTCACGGGCCGATCCGGCTGCTTCTCCCGATGGTGGGATCGCTGGAAGAGCTGAGGGAAGCGAAGGCGGTCATTCAGGACGTGAAGCAGGAGCTGCAAGACGAAGGAATCGCTCACGATCCGGCCATTCCCGTCGGGATGATGATTGAGGTACCCGCCGCAGCCATGCTCGCGGACTTGTTTGCCCGAGAGGTCGATTTCTTTAGCATCGGCACCAATGATCTGGTGCAGTATGTTCTGGCCGTCGACCGGATGAATGAAGCCGTTGCTGCGCTCTATGAGCCTTATCATCCTGCTGTGCTGCGGCTGATTCGATCCACGACGCAAGCGGCCCAACAGGCGGGGATCCCGGTAGGGGTTTGCGGGGAACTGGCCGGTGATCCGTTTGCGCTGCCGATCTGGCTGGGCCTGGGGGTTCATGAGATCAGCATGTCGGTTCAATCCTGCTTGCCCGTCAAGAAAGCCTTGATCGGATGCAGTGCGGAGAGGTGCGAAGCCGCTCTCCTGGCCGCTCTGGGCTGTTCCACGGCAGCAGAGGTTCGAGAGCAGCTTTCCTTAGCCTGGGAGGAAGCCTAACTCATTGACGGGTTCTTCCCTCTATGCCAACATCTACTAATTATTTCCACGTGAAGGGTGGAAGGATTTCACCTTGCCCAGGTCGAATGAGTTAGAGCGTGTTTGTAAACCCGAACACGCTCTAGAGGAAGATGCCGAGGAATGAGAACCGGGAGTGGGTAAACGATGGATAACCATTGCAGCTGTGGAGTAAGGATGGAGCTGAAGCTGAGCACCGTCGTATTTAAGAAGACGGCCGAAATCGACAATGTGCCGGTGCTGACCTGCGACTCTTGCAACCACAGTGAGGTGTTTCCTCCGGTCAAGTCTTGCCTGGTGAATCTGTTGGGGCGCCTCAAGCCCCCATCTACGGAAAGGATCTATTTGCGTTTCGACGAACGCAATGAGGTCGCTCGCCTCATCCATCTCCAGCAAAAGCAAGAAGCGGGGCTGGAAGGGGTTCGCAGGCTGATGGAGGAACGGATCAACGAGCTTTTGGACATGCTGCTGCTCGCCCGCTCCTTAGAGGAGTCGGAGTGGGCGGATGAAACGCAGGATCGGCTCTCCCAATTAGCAGACAAGACCCTTCCTGCGACCATTGCCGCCAGCGTCCGCAACCGAATAAACCGGTAATCGGAAGTCCTTGATGGAGGGATAGCGCGGCGAGATTTCGGCAGGAAGCGGCCGAATCGTTGCGAAATCCCTTTATTTGTCGTATCATAACGGTAATATGGGTCGAACTTAACAAAATCATATAGAGTAATGGAGCGAAGAAACGTGACCGTAACGATCTATGACGTAGCCCGCGAAGCGGGAGTATCCATGGCAACGGTTTCCAGGGTTGTCAACAACAACCCGAATGTGAAGCCGCAGACCCGTAAGAAGGTCTTCGAAGCAATCGAACGGCTCGGCTATCGCCCCAATGCGGTGGCGCGCGGTCTGGCCAGCAAGAAGACGACGACAGTTGGCGTCGTCATCCCCGATATCTCCAATACCTTGTTCGCGGATGTTGCTCGCGGAATTGAAGACATCGCCAACATGTACCACTACAACATTATTCTGTGCAACGCGGATAAGAAAAAAGAGAAGGAAGTTCGCGTGATCAATACGCTCCTGGAGAAGCAGGTAGACGGCTTGCTCTTTATGGGCGGAACGGTAACGGAAGAGCACCGCGAAGCCTTCAATACCGCGAATGTTCCGATCGTCCTGTGCGCAACCTCGGATGATAAGGGCATTCTGCCGGAGGTCGATATCGACCACGAAGCGGCCGCTTACGACGCCGTGAACGTTCTTCTGGCGAACGGGCACCGCAAGATTGCCATGATCAGCGGGACGCTGCAAGATTCTGCCCTCGGGTTTGCTCGCTACCAAGGCTACAAGCGAGCACTGGAGCAGGCGGGCCTGACCGTCGAAGAGAGTTACGTTCGCGCAGGCAATTACCGCTACGAGTCCGGCTATGAGGCGATGGGCTACTTCCTTAGCCTGGACGATCGTCCGACGGCGATCTTCTCTGCAACGGACGAGATGGCGATTGGCGCCATCCACCGGATCCAGGACGAGGGACTGCACGTTCCGGAGGATTTCTCCGTTATCAGCGTAGACAATTCCCGAATAGCGTCTATGGTTCGTCCAACGTTGTCTACAGCGGCACAACCGATGTACGACATCGGAGCCGTCTCCATGCGGCTCTTGACCAAGCTGATGAACAAGGAAAGCGTGGAGCAGACGAAGTACGTGCTGCCTCACGAAATCATCAATCGCAAATCGGTGGCTCAGTTTAACTGAGCCGCTTTTTTTTGGGGGAAGCGAAGAGTGAATGTCACCTGTTTTGGGCTCATCGGAGCCATGGATGAAGAAATTACTTTCTTTCACGAGCATTTGAAGGAGCCCGTCATCAGCCGCTATGCCGGGATTACCTTCTACGAAGGCCGTTTTCAAGGGCAACAGGTAGTTCTCTGTAAATGCGGGGTGGGCAAGGTGAACGCCGCGATCTGTACTCAGGTGTTGATTGACCGCTACGCCGTTCAAGCGATCCTGTTCACGGGTGTAGCCGGGGCACTGGCCCCTGAACTGGAGGTAGGGGATGTGGTTGTCTCGGTGGAGTGCATGCAGCACGACATGGACGTGACCCCGCTGGGGTACGCGAGAGGCATCATTCCCTATCAGGACCTCTCCCTATTCCCGGCGGATGAAAGGCTTGTCCAGCTTGCTCTGGAGGTCGGAGAGGAACGATTCCAAGGCCGAATTAAGAGCGGTCGGATCTTATCCGGAGACCAATTCGTGGCGAGCCGAGAAGTGGTGGAAAGGCTGTACCGCGAAATGAAGGGGATTTGCGCCGAAATGGAGGGCGCCAGCGTCGCTCAGGTATGCGCGATGAATGAGATTCCCTATGTGGTGATTCGCTCCATGTCGGACAAAGCCGATGGCTCGGCACCGGACAATTACACAGCGTTCACGCAAAAGGCTGCCAAGAATTCCTATCTCATGATTGAGGGGCTTCTGGAGAAACTTGAAAACGTCTGAATCTGCGAACGGGCCATGGCCAAGGGGCCATTACTCGTTCGCCAGTAACTCAAAAAGCCGTCAGGCTGCGTATCTCACGCAGCCTGACGGCTTTTCTCCTTTGAGGACCTTATTGTGCGGTAACAATGACAGAGGGGTTGGATTCGCCTTTGTCATTGACGGCGGTGATGTAGAAGCTGCCGCCTCCCAGGCCGGTAATGTAGAGAATTTCCGTCTGTCGGGTGTTCGCTTTCCACTCGAAGGGACCCTCCGGTGTTGCGGCATAGTACAGTCGATATTCCTGAATGTTCTGGTCCGGCGCGTTGGCCTGCCAGGTCAGATGAACCCCTGTCGCATCCTGAGTCGCGGTTATCCCCTCGGGAGCGGTTGGCAAGGCGTTCGGGGTTGGGGTTGCTGACGGATTATCCGTTCCGCCCGGCGTTTCACCCGGGCTTGGAGTCGAAGCTGGATCTTCTCCGGGATCGGGAATGGTGGCTCCACCCGGGTACACTACCGCGCTCGGTTCCGATTCCTTGCCTGCGACGTCAACAGCGGTGACGTAATAGGAGGACATGGCTCCAGGAGCTCCTACGGTGAACTCCGGTGTTGCTCCCGCCAGCACGACATTGCCCGTGACCTGTTCATACGTGGTGAGATCGGCCGATCGATAAAGGCGATACCCCACAACGTCTCCGCTCGCGCTCGGCTTGAAGGTAATCTTCGCGGAGGCAATCCCTCCGGTCATCGCCAGGGTACTCGGCGGGTCGGGATTTTTGCCATCGTCTGTTCGCGGATCAACATCCTGCGGTGCATCCATGTCGGCATCCGTCGGAATGTACCGCTCAATCGGCTTGCGATCCTTGCCCGATACCTTCGCCATCAGCTCAGAAATTTGCTTGAGCAGCGCGCTGAGCGATTCCTTGCGCTTGATCCCCAGCTTCTCCGTCAGGAACTCCTCCGGCGTCTCGGGCTTGGCGATATAGTTGATTCCGTTATAAACAATCGTTTTGATCGGGACGAGTACATCGTCCTCATCTTGGGGAACGAACTTGGTGTTGAACCAGTCCGTTGTGAGCTTGCCGGCTTTGATGACCTCTTCATTCGGGATTTTGCCCGAGAGGGTGGAGACCGTCTTCTTCACGACTCCTTTGGGCTGCTCAAAGGTTTTGTTCGGGAACAGATCCGGCCGTTTGTCCATCACTTCGTCCATGACAAGCGACCAGATGCGCATCGCTCGTTCGGTCCCCCCGGTTTTTTTGCTCAGCTTGTATTTCTGGTTGTCGTAGCCCGCCCATACCCCAAGGGTCACATCAGGCGTGTAGCCCATGTACCAGGCATCCCCGTCATCCTGGGTGGAGCCGGTTTTGCCGGAGGTGGCTACTTCGCCGTAGTGTTGGAAGGTTTTGCGGATCAGAGTACCGGTTCCTTCTGTAATGACCGTACGGAGCATGTCGGTCATGAGGAAGGCGGTTTGCTCGGAATAGACGCGCTTGGGATCCGGAACCTGCTCAAAGATGGTTTTGCCTTCCCCATCCACGATCTTGCGAATCATGTAGGCGTCTACGAATTCCCCTCCATTTGGAATGGAGGCGTAGGCGTTGGTCATCTCTTCTACCGTTACCCCATGTGCCAAGCCGCCGATGACGCCGGTTTGGGCGCTGTTATCGGATTCGGTCAGGGTGGTGATGCCGAGATTTTTGGTGAATGCCCATGCTTCCTGGATGCCCACGTCATTCAAGAACAGCTTGATCGCCGGAATGTTATAGGATTTATTGAGGGCTACGCGTGCCGTAATCAGGCCGTGGAATTTGTGGTCCCAGTTCTCCGGAATGTGGAAGCCCTTCTGGTAGTCCTTCAAGACAACCGGAATGTCGTCGATGACACCGGCGGGTTGAATGGCTCCCTTTTCCAAAGCGGGAAGGTATGCGGCAATCGGCTTCATGGTCGAGCCGGGTTGACGCTGGGCTTGAACGGCGTGGTTGTATTGCTCGCGTTCGTAGCCGCGCCCTTCGATCATACCCAGAATGGCTCCCGTCTTGTTGTTGATCAGGACGGCGCCGACCTGTTCATATCCTCTTTCCTCAACATATGGAGAGAAGTTCTCATCGTTTTTCGAGATCACTTGCATGGAGTCGTAGATTTTTTTGTCGATGGTGGTGTACACCTTGTAGCCGCCGCGCTGCAGGTTGATGGCTTCTTCCTTCAAAGCCTCATTGTAGAGATCCGGCTGGGTTTCCTTGTCGATGTCCGGATGGTGGACCGAAACCAGAATCTCCATCGCCTTTTTCTCGGCTTCGATCATGAGATAGGGGTAGGTGTTATAGGCCTTCTCCTTGGTCGGTGCCAGCGATTTGCGGATGTCGAAGGTGAGAGCCTCTTTGTATTCCGACTCCGTGATGAACTCGTTTTCGAGCATTTTCTCAAGAACGAGCTTCTGGCGGCTTATGGCGTTCTTGATGTTGTCTTCATTAGGAATACCCTTGCTCGTATAGTTGGAAAAGTTCGTGGGTTGCTGCGGGATACCCGCCAAATAGGCGAATTGAGCGGTGTTGAGCTTGTGAAGATCGTCTACGTTAAAAATGCCCTTCGCAGCCGTCTTGATGCCATACAGGTTATACCCGTTTGATCCGTTCCCGTAAGGCACTTTGTTGAGATAAGCGGTCAAGATTTCATCCTTGGACATGTGGCGCTCCAGCCGCAGGGAGAGCACCATCTCCTTGATCTTCCGGGTGATGTCCCGATCGAGGTTCAAGAAGACACGTCGCGCGAGCTGCTGGGTAATGGTACTTCCGCCCGTTTGCACGGATTCCTTCAGAACCTGCTGCTTGACCGCGCGCAGGGAACCGGACAGGTCGATGCCCGGATGGGTCATAAAGTCCTTGTCCTCAATGGCCATGACCGCTTCCTGCATTTTGAGCGGAATGTCGCTAAAGCTGGCGATCTGCCGGTCCTCCTCGGTCCGCAGCTGACCGACGACCGTATCGTCATCGAAATACACAAAACCGGTTATGGCGTCTTCGTAAATCTTTTTCATAATTTCGTCGTGGCTCCGTACCGGCTCGCTCTTCAGAACAGACGATACGTACCCATAGACCGCTCCCCCTCCAAGAAAGCCGGCGAGTAGCAGGATGACGAAGGTCCACTTGAACGTGACCCACATGGCCTTCCCGGTAATCCGCAGCCCCTTGACGAAACGGGAAGAACCCTTTTCTCTATTCTTGCTCATGGATGACCTCCTTAACTCCACCGTCCATTATATCACAGTTAACAAGGGAGAACAGGCACATTGACTTCATCAACCGGGTATGGTATAACTAAAAAAATTCGAATACCGATAAGGCGTTGATGGATCGGGGCAACCCGGCGAAGCCTTCCATACCCTTGCAACAGAGAGCCGGTGGTGGTGCGAACCGGTGCAGGAGGAGAGGCTGAAGTACAATCCGGAGCAGACGGTGGGAACGAGCAGGGAGCTTCCTTCTTGGGAAGGGTTACCTGTTCCAGTAGCATCTGTCCGGGGCAATCCCGTTATTCCTTGTGGAAAAGTGAAAGCGATGCATGTCAATCGCTTTTCAATCGCAGTTTGCTGGGGTGCGATTGAATAAATGAGGGTGGTACCGCGAGAACCGAGTCTTCTCGCCCCTTTAGTGGGGCGTCTGAAGGCTCTTTTTTGTATGGTAAGACGCTGAAACAAAGGGAAAGGTTTCGCTTTTCGGCAAGAAAATCGACGGAAATTACATCTTTTTGAAAAGAGGTCTTAGCCATGACGAACATTTTACATGACCTGGAGTACCGTGGGCTTATTTACCAGACGACTCACCGGGAAGAGCTTGAGAAGAAGCTGGCGGAGGAGAAGGTCACCCTCTACATCGGATTCGATCCAACGGCAGACAGCCTGCACATCGGGCACCTGCTGCCGATTTTGACCCTTCGCCGCTTCCAGCAGGCCGGACACCACCCGATTGCCCTGGTCGGGGGAGGCACCGGCATGATCGGTGACCCGAGCGGCCGCTCTTCGGAGCGCAGCTTGAATACGGAGGACGTCGTTCACGGGTTTACCGAGTCGATCCGCCAGCAGCTGTCCCGCTACCTCGATTTCTCGGAGAAGCTCGACAACCCCGTTCGGATCGTGAACAACTACGATTGGTTGGGATCGATCCCGCTGATCCACTTCCTGCGGGACATCGGCAAGAACTTCACGGTGAATTACATGCTCGCGAAGGATTCCGTTGATTCTCGGATCGCCAACGGCATCTCCTTCACCGAATTCAGCTACATGATCCTGCAAGCCTACGACTTCTACCAGTTGAACGAGCGGGAAGGCTGCACCCTTCAACTGGGCGGAAGCGATCAATGGGGGAACATTACAGCGGGTCTTGATCTGATCTCCAAGCAGTCCGGGAACAAGGCATACGGCATTACGATGCCGCTCATTACGAAGAGCGACGGTACCAAGTTCGGGAAGAGCGCCGGCAATGCGGTATGGCTCGACCCGGAGAAGACCTCTCCGTACCAGTTCTACCAGTTCTGGATCAACACGGACGACCTCGATGTCATCAAGTTCTTGAAATACTTCACCTTCCTGCCGAAGGAAGAAATCACCCGGCTGGAGACCGCGGTTGCAAGCGAGCCGGAAAAGCGCGAGGCGCAAAAGGTGCTGGCGACCGAGATGACGAAGCTCGTGCATGGGGAAGAGGCGCTCGCAAGTGCTCTTCGCATCACGCAAGCTCTGTTCAGCGGAGCTTTAAGCGAGCTAAGCCAAAGCGAAGTCGAGGAAGCCTTCCAGGACGCGCCGTCCACGGTGATCGCAGACGAAGAGCTGCCGCTCGTCGATCTGTTGGTGGAAGTGAAGGCGGCCCCCTCGAAGCGGCAAGCCCGCCAGGACATCGACAGCGGAGCCGTAACCGTCAACGGTACGAAGGTGACGCAGGTGGATGCCAAGGCATCCGAGCTTGGGCGGATCGGCGGGATCTACTTGATCGTACGCCGCGGGAAGAAGAACTACTTCCTCGTCCGCTTCGGCAGCTGATTTCGCAGCGATGCCATTCGATTCATGCTCGTCATCGGACGAGAACAAAGAAGACGCAGCCCCAAGGGCTGCGTCTTTTTCTGCTCATTTTCATTTTGCAGGCACACGCTAGATCAATACCCTCGCCATCCTGACAGCCATCTCGTCGGAAGATGGGCTGAAGTCATCGGCGATCCACATTGACAATACATTTATCAATCCACCAGCGCGATAGGCAATTTCATACCGGGTGGAGGTTCTGCCTAATCCAGTGTCCATTATCCTGCTTACTTCCGTTAAGTACCGTTCGTTTTCTGTAAATGCTGCATGAACTAATTTATTGCGCTGTAAAGCACACAAGAAGTCCTTGTAATCCTTGCTCCAAAAGTCAAAAACAATTGCAAATGGCTGAACGCATTCCATCAGTATCGATAGCAAAAAAAGCATGGAGGCGAACAACTTTCGTTGTATCGCATCCATGCTTTTGGTTAAGCGGATCGAGAGCCGTGAATTAACGGCTGTAGAATTCGACGATTTGCTTTTCGTCGATTTCTTGGGACAGCTCGGCGCGCTCCGGCAGGCGGACAAACTTGCCTTCCATGGCTTGCTCGTTGAAGTCCAGGTATTGCGGGATGTGGTTGCGGCCTGCAATGGCGTCCTTGATGGAAGCCAGGTTGTGGCTTCTTTCGCGAAGGCCGATTACGTCGCCAACGCTAACCGTGTAGGAAGCGATGTTGACTTTCTTGCCGTTGACCGTAACGTGACCATGCGAGACGAGCTGGCGAGCGCCGGCGCGGGAGTTCGCATAGGCAAGACGGTATACGAGGTTGTCCAGACGGCTTTCGAGCAGGATCATGAAGTTTTCACCGGAGATCCCTTTCATCTTGGACGCTTTATCAAACAGGTTGCGGAATTGTTTTTCGTTCAAGCCGTACATGTGGCGCAGCTTTTGCTTTTCAAGAAGCTGTTGGCCGTAACCGCTGATTTTGCGGCGTTGGTTATTGCCATGTTGGCCAGGAGGGAAGTTGCGCTTTGCGATTTCTTTGCCAGTTCCGCTCAGGGAGATTCCGAGGCGGCGGCTCAATTTAAATTTGGGTCCAGTGTAACGGGCCATGTATCAATTGCTCCTTCAACTCATAATTTTGTCTGGATATCGAAACAAAAGTGGCGTTGGTTCCGAGTGCCCGACTTTGTCATCGAAGTTTCCTTCCCAAGGGGGAGTTCAGCCGCTGCCCCTTTGGCGACAAAATCAGTGAGGGTGAACACTCCGTACACAACTGGAACGTAATTTACGTTCAAACAACAACTAATTTTAGTAGATCAAGCGCCCTCCTGTCAAGTCTGACTTTTGAGATTGCGAATATCCCCCGGGAACAAAAAGACCGCGTTTTCCGCTGGAAAAAATACGCCAGACCTAATGCGTAAGCGTGCCATTCTATAGTATGATGGAAAGAGTGACGTGGAAAGAGGAGAAGCTTTCTATGGAAGACGAACTCTGCTTGACGTTAGGGAATCCGTCAGGCTCGGGGGGGGACGAGCAACTCGTCCCTCCTCCGGACTTTACAATAGAAATCAGCAGCGGCTCAGCGGGCTCATCGCGAAAGATCTGGACGGAAGCATTTCACCGTTGGGTTCAGCACGCAGTCAAGGTGGAACCGGCCTATCGAGGATGGCTCATGCTGGCCGGGCCGGAAGCAGAGCCCTTGTCTCTGTGCGTGATTGATGGAATGCCTCTCATCTACGCTCCTTCGGAAGTCTGGATGCTGGAATCGGCGCAGGAGGTGCTCGATCTCATCGCACTTGCGGAGCGTTCCAAGCGTCCGGTGAGCAAGGGAGAGGCCGTTGCGATACCCCTTCGGAGCGGGGACGGACAACCTTCAGCGGTCATTGGAGCCCACTCTTCCGGCGGTGCACCGGGGGCTTTCTTTCGTCGGCACCTGCCGCTGCTTCCTCTTTTTTTGCAGCTGGAGGCGGAGCGGATGGAGAAGGAGGCGCTTGCCGAGCGTCTGGCCCGAGAGGAAGAACTCGTGCTCCGCAAGGAGACGCTGTTTCGTTCTGTAGAAAAGCTGTTCTCGCTGATCGATGTGGAACGCGTGCTCTCCGAAGCGATCTTTCAGATTCAGGAGCTTTTCCCCGATGCGGAGGTTGACCTCCTGCTATCGCAGGATGAACCCAAGATCGGACTGCCGGTCAAGCCGCTCAACATCTTTGACGTGAACAACGACCTGTGCATGCGAGCGTTCATGGAGGAGAAGGTCCTCTTGGGGGAACGGGAGGACGGTTATGTATCCGAGGTTGCGGCTCCCATGATCGGCAAGCAGGGAGCGTACGGGGTTCTTCATCTTAAAGCCAAGGCCGTCCTGTTCTCTCCGGAGGATTGCGAGGCCGTATGGGCGATCTCCCAAGCCGCGGGCACGGCATTTGAGAACGGTAAGCTGTACGAGCAGTCAAACCTTCTCGTGAACGAGCTGCGCCTGATCAACGAGCTGACCAAGCGATTGAACCAGAGCCTGCGGCTGGATGAGATTTTTGATTATGCGGTAGCCGAACTGCTGCACATCTTTGATGCCGACTATTGCTGCATCCTGCAGCAGAGCCAGCGAGAGGATCAGCTGCTGGTGCGGGTGAGCAACATCGCGGATCTGAACGGGGAGCTCGTCGCGAAGAACGAGGGCTTTTCGGGCGTTGTCATTCGAACGCGCGAGCCGATTATCGAATCGGACTACTCCCGTCATTCCCTGATCCGCTCGGTGTTTATGGAGAACACGGGCTGCCGGTCGCTCATCGCATCCCCGATCTTCACCAACGGAGAGGTGGTCGGCGTGATTCTGATCGCTCACCACAGCCCGAACTTCTTTACCTATGATAACTTCAAGCTGCTGTCGGTTTTGTCGAGCCCGATCGGACTGGCCATCTCCAATGCATCCTTGCACGCGGAGGTGCGCCGAATGGTGATCACGGACAACCTGACCGGTCTCTATACGAGAAAATACCTCGACGAGCAGGTAGGCTGGCACCAGGATTCGGACCAGTGCGGCTCCCTCATCGTCGTAGACATTGACGACTTCAAGCGGATTAATGATTCGATGGGACATCAGATTGGAGACAAGGTCCTGATTCAGGTGAGCACCATCACCCGTTCGTGCATTCGGGAATCCGACATCGCAGCCCGTTGGGGCGGAGAGGAATTGGCGATCTACCTGCCGCACGTTTCGGTGGAGCAGGCGATGAATGTGGCCGAGCGGATTCGAGGGCGGGTGAATGCCGAGACCAATCCGGGCGTGACCGTATCCTGCGGGGTATCTGACTGGTCTGCGACGGACGACAAGGTGAGCGTGGAGCTGCTCTTTTACCGATCTGACATGGCGCTCTACAAAGCGAAGCGCGCGGGTAAAAACCAGATCAAGACCGGATAACTCCATTGTTTCACCCCTTAAAAAAATGGCTAAAAAAATCCAGGTTGCGCTTTCAGGCCTATCCAAGGTATCATGTGGGTAGAACCTACATACTGAGGCAAACTCAAGTCCAAATGGAGGGATTCGCATGACCAACAATGCGGCAATTGTAGAGATTTCTCAAACCGCTAACCAATTCCGTTCCTCGATCGTGCTTCAATACGACAACAAGTATATCGATGTGAAGAGCATCCTTGGCCTGTTCACCACCCTCGTAGGCGGCGGACAATATGAGCTTCATGTACACGGCTCCGACGCCGATGAAGCCAAGAAGGCGATGGGCGCCGTATTCGAAAAGCACAGCCTTGACGTCAAGATCGTAGCGGAATAAGCGAGAGCATTCCGAAACCGAAGCCCATGGGCTTCGGTTTTTGTTTTTTGGCTGCTGAAAGGCCCGTACCCCCCGCTTCTCTTGTATATTCCGGTTGTTTCGACTAATATAGAACTATGCATCATTTGTAACGGACGGGGGGGAACCTGATGTCATCGGATCTGCTGCTGAACATAAACGAGAGGGCCTTGACGCTTCTTCAAGAGGATGCGGACAAGATCGAGAAGCTAATCGAGATTCAGATGGAGAATCTGACCACCCGGAAGTGTCCCCTCTACGAGGAAGTATTGGACACCCAGATGTACGGGCTGTCGCGCGAGGTAGACTTCGCCGTTCGGGCCGGACTGATTTCGGAGATGGCAGGACGACAGCTTCTCAACAAGCTGGAGAGAAACCTGGCGAACTTGATCGAAGCACAGAACGCTTCGAATTAGCCGGATCATCGGGATGAAGCGCAGTCGCCGCATAAGGCGTGCTGCGTTTTTTGCTTGCAGGAGAGCTCGCTCGTTCTCCTCATCGGTCGATTCAAGAGGCTGATCGCTTGAAGCGAAAGAATAGCATGCAAAAAGGCAGTCTTCTCAAGGCGGGTTCGCCTGGCGGAAGACTGCCTTTGTTTGGATCGAGAGCTGCTTTTGTCGCTTCGAATCAAGTCTTACAGAAAGAAGAACGCGAGGCCCAGGATGAGGTAGACGGCAATCAGCAGAACGCCTTCATACCAGTGAGTCTTGCCATCCCGAGAAATGGAGATGGCGATTAGCGCGGCCACCCCGATCGCGGCGAGCTCATAGAGGCTGAACACCAGGTCCATCTCCTGCCCGAGGAAAAAGCTGATGAATACGAGCACCGGAGCGACAAACAAGGCGATCTGCAGGCTGCTGCCTACGGCAATCTCCACGGAAGCGCCGATCTTATTCTTCATCGCCAGCATGATGGCAGCGGAGTGCTCCGCCGCGTTGCCGATGATGGCGATCAGGAAGGCGCCGACGAACAGCTCGGAGAGATTGAAGCGCTCGGTGACCGCTTCGACGTTGCCGACCAGCCACTCGCTGACCAAGGCGACGAGAGCGGTGGCGAGGACGAGGAAGAAGATCGATTTGCCCTTCGACCATTGCGCTTCCCCATGCTCAATCTGCTCTTCGCCCAGGATGTTTTTGTGCGTAACCATCGAGAAGTACAGCCACAGAAAATAGCAGACGATCAGGATGCCGGCGACGACGAGGCTAAACTCGTTCATGTGGATGCCGGTGATGTCCTTGTGGAAGATGGCGGGCATGAACAGCGCAATGACAGCCAGAAGCATGAGCGAGGAATTGTGCGCCGCCATGTTCTCGTTGAATCGCTGCTCCTTGTGCTTCAGTCCGCCGATCAGAACGCTCGCACCGAGAACGAGCAGCAGGTTCCCGATAATCGAACCCGTAATGCTCGCCTTGACCACCTCGAACAGCTCAGGCTTTCCATTCACCGCGTCCTTGATGAGGATGATGGCGATGATGAGCTCCGCTGCGTTGCCGAATGTGGCGTTCAGGAAGCCTCCCGCCCGATCCCCGGCATAGTGGGCCACGCTTTCGGTCGCCTTGCCCAGGAAGCCGGCGACGAAGATGATGGCCACGCAGGCAAGCACGAATTGCAGAGTCGTGTTCCACGCGGCAAAATGCGCGACGGCGCTCAGGGCGAAGGTAAAGATCAGCCCAGCGTAAAATCCATTTTTTTTGACCCATGAAGCTGACAAGCCGGTTCCCCCGTTCCAACGATTTTTTCCTGTTTTTCACATGCAGCTTCCATTCTAATACAAGTTGAGGGGTGTCGCAATTGTCGATTCCCGCGAGCAAGCGCTTCATTGACTGAGTCGCGTCGAACTTCGTATAATGGAGGTAGAGGAAGGGAGTGAGCTGTATGGAGAATGTGGAACAAACCGGGTTTATCCGGATATCGGACGATGTGGTCTCCACCATCGCCGGAATGGCGGCGATCGATACACCAGGCATCTCTGCCATGTCGGGAGGGATGTCGGAAGGACTAGCCAAGCGCCTGAGTGGGAAAAATGTCCAGAAGGGCGTTTCGGTAGAGGTAGGGCAGCTGGAAGCGGCCATCGACTTGAAGGTCATTGTTCAATACGGATGGCGATTTCACGAAGTTTGCCGAAACCTGCAGCTCAACGTACGGGAAGCGGTGGAGAACATGACCGGACTTCGCGTGGTGGAAGTGAACGTCAAGGTCGAGGGTGTCTCGATGAAGGAACGGGAAGAAGAAGCAGCTTCGGACGAGACTCTTCGTTTGAAGTGACCTGTTTATCCATCCCATGTGTGTATGCAAACAAAACCGCCCAAGGCTTGCAAGCCTTGGGCGGTTTCTATTATCTGCCGGGTAGGGCAGATCGGGAACGGGTGGATGGATCGGATGCGGTTCGCTTTCGATTGCCGGGGGCCGGCTTCGCTTGGCTGCGGGAAGGCGTAACCTGCTCCCGCGAGATGCCGAGCACGATTCCGATCGACATGAGCGTGGCGAGCACAGACGAGCCGCCGTAGCTGATCAGCGGCAGGGTGACGCCGGTCATCGGGATGGTGTTCGTCACGCCGAGCAGGTTAATGAGGGCTTGGATGCCCATCATCAGCATGATGCCGGTTCCGGCGAGGGAGGCGAACTTGTCCGGGTTGCGAAGGGAGATCAGGATCCCTCTCCAGATGAAGGCGACATAAATGACCAGGAAGACGGCTGCTTTCAGGAAGCCCAGCTCTTCCCCAATGATGGCGAAGATGAAGTCGCTGTGCGCCTGGGTCAGAAAGTGCAGCTTTTGAATGCTGTTGCCAATACCGGTTCCGCTCAAGCCCCCATGACCGAAGGCGTAGAGCGAGTTGATCATTTGATAGCCGGTATCCGTCGGGTCAAGCCACGGGTCTTGAAATGTCTTAAACCGAGCGATCCGGTAAAGCCCGTTCGTTTGACTCGTCAGCAGGGGCATGAACAGATAGGCGATCGTGACCAGCGTCATGAGACTGCCGATGCCGAAGAGATGCTTGGTTCTCATTCCCCCAACCCAGAGAACGGAGAAGGCGCCAAGCGTCAGAATGGCGGCTGTTC
Source organism: Gorillibacterium sp. CAU 1737 (assembly GCF_039888655.1). Lineage (NCBI taxonomy): Bacteria > Bacillati > Bacillota > Bacilli > Caryophanales > Paenibacillaceae > Gorillibacterium > Gorillibacterium sp. CAU 1737. The sequence goes on along the minus strand of NZ_JBDQQO010000011.1, from coordinate 68,570 downwards.
CGAAGTCCCGTTGAAGAATGATGAGGCCGCTTGTCATGCCGATGATCACGAGGCAGGGAATGAGTCCCTTCTTTAAGTCCTGCATCTTCTCGCCTTTATTCGAGATGACGACGGAAAGGTAGAGCACGATGGCCAGCTTGGCCAATTCAGAGGGCTGAAGGTTGAACAGACCGAGGTCGATCCAGCTTCTCGCACCGAAGCTTTCATCGCCGTTCCCGATCACAAGGACGAGGACGAGCAGGCCGAGGGTGCCGACCCAAAACAGGAAGACAAGCTTGCGCAGCTTGGTATGCGACAAATTCATGCAGATGATCATCAGGACGAGGCCGAGCATCACGGCGGAAGCTTGCCGAATCGTATAAAAGAGAGAGTCGCCGTCGCGCTCGAAGGTCGAAACCATGGCGCTTGCGCTGTATACCATGAGAAGGCCGAATGCGGTCAGGGCAATAGTGAGAAAAAGAAACAGAAAATCAGGTGGATTTCGTTTCGGACGATTCGCCATGGAGAGCCCCCTTTCAAAAGTAATGATAGACGCTTTACCCGCGGACCGCAAGCTACTTGCGTAAAAGAAATCTGCGTCAGACCGGGGCCGGAAGCCTATCATTTGGCGGGAGGAGGCAGTCAGGTGCCGCTCAGATATGCTACACTGGTTAGCAGAGGAAAGCGGGAGGGAAAATCGGTATGTGGACGATCATGAAAGAGAGGGTGTCGGCGCTCTACCCGGAGATGGTCCGGTGGCGGCGTCACTTGCATCAATACCCGGAGCTATCCTACCGGGAGGATTCAACGTCGAGCTTTGTGGCAGACAAGCTGAAGGAATTTGGCATTGAGGCCAAGACGGGGATTGGCGGGTATGGGGTAACCGCATTGATCCACAGTGGACAACCGGGTCCTACGGTGGCCCTGCGTGCCGATATGGATGCCCTGCCCATTCAAGACGACAAGAGCTGCAGCTACGCTTCGAAGGTGCCTGGCGTCATGCACGCCTGCGGGCACGACGGTCATACGGCCGCCCTCCTCGGTGCAGCCAAGGTACTGGTCGAGACGAAAGAGCGGTGGAAGGGAAGCGTCAAGCTCATCTTCCAGCCGGCGGAAGAGGTAGCCCCTGGAGGGGCGAAGGCGATGATCGAGGACGGAGTGCTCGACGGCGTCGACGAAATCTTCGGCGTTCATCTGTGGACGCCGCTGTCCGCCGGCATCGTCGCCACGCGCAGCGGTCCGTTCATGGCGTCGGTGGACGACTTTGATCTGGAGATTCGCGGCCGGGGCGGCCATGGCGGGCTGCCGCATGAAACAGTGGACAGCCTCATTGTGGCGGCACATCTTGCCGTCAACCTGCAGACGGTCGTAAGCCGCAGCCTGAACCCGATTCGCCCAGGCGTCGTTACTCTTGCGACACTTCAGGCGGGCAGCAACAGCTACAATGTCATTCCGGACCGTGCCGTCTTGAAAGGAACGGTTCGCACATTTGATGCGGACAGCCGCAAGCTCGCCCGAGAGAGAGTGGAGACGATCATCCGGGACACCTGTTCCATGTTTGGAGCCGAGTACACCTTGACTTACAAAGTCGGGTACCCGCCTGTTGTGAATACTCCGGCAGAAACCGAACGCGTCCTAGCAGCGGCGGCTGCGGTGCTTGGCCCGGATGCCGTTCAGGAAGCGGAGATGACGATGCCGGCGGAGGATTTTTCCCATTACCTGGAGCGCATCCCCGGCTGTTTTCTCTTCGTGGGAGCGGGAGGAGAAGGGGCGAGCTATCCGCATCACCATCCGCTGTTCGACTTGAAGGAGGAGGCGATGGCGCAAGCGGCGCTTGTTCTTCTCTCCGCCGCGATGAGCCGCACGATCGATCTCCCGAAGATAGAACAAGAGCAAGAGTAGTAGACTGCCTTATCAAGAAGCCTGCGCGATCCCCCGATCGTGCGGGCTTTTTCATATTCGCTGGTCGCCGGACGAACGACAAGAATCTCGCCAGGAGCCGCAAGATGAGACGGAATTCCTAGCAAAAAATGACAAGGAGAGCCCGTCCTTCCTATAGACGACAGAATATGCCTTTTTTATAGTAAAGATGGGGTGAGGTGCGGCTGCAAGGACGTTCGCGCTTTGCCTGCCTACGCTGGATTTGTCGAAGGAGGCGCCGTATTGGCAGCGAGTTGGAAAGGATTCCGTTGGGCCCGCAGAATTTCATCGTTATCGCTTATTCTTGTTCTCTTCTTCACAAGTCTTCCGATCGCGGGAGCCGAGCAAGCCGCCATCTACTCGTGGCCTGCGGTTCCTTCTGGAACAATCGGCATCGCCCGCCCGGACATTCAGATGAAGGTCACCTTCCCCGGATTGTCACTCTCCGGCTATCAAATGAAGGTGAACCACCAATCCGTTCCGGTCTCTTATCATTCGCAGACGTCCTCGTTTCTCTATACACCGCCAACCAACCTGGCGGCAGGGGCTTACTCCGTTGAATTGGTCCTGCAGTTCAAAGGCTACCTTCCGAAAACCTATTCCTGGAGCTTCGTTGTAAAGGCGGAGACCGTGCAGACGGCGTCCATTGACTCAACTCCGTCATCTGATAGAGAGGAAGCCATGAAGGCGGTTAACCAGCTCCGGTCGAGCCTCGGGTTGTCTCCGGTCATCTGGAATGACAAATTGAACCGAACGGCTTCCTCCCATGCCGACTATCTAGCGGTGAATCAAACGGTTAGCCATGAAGAGGTCCCGGGCAAGCCGCAGTTCTTCGGGCGTTCCCTCTCGGATCGGATCGCATACTACGGGTATGCTAACGTTCGAGTCTATGAAGATATCAGCATGCAGCCAAACGGAACAGCATCGACCGCCGTTGCCGAGCTGTACGCCGCTCCTTATCACCGCATCCCTTTCCTGGACCCGTCGGTAAAGGAGATCGGCTATGCGCGTTCAGGCTCTTATCACGTTCTGCTGTTTGGTGCGGAGAGTCCTTCTGCTTCTCCTCAGCTTGTCGTCTCGCCGATGGGCAAGGACGTTGCACCGGACTGGGAAGGCCATGAGGTGCCCGATCCGCTCCGCCTTCATCCGGGAATGTCCTATCCCATCGGGTACCCGATCGTGGCAAGCGTTCACGGAGAGAATGTGGTGCGTGTGATTCCGGTGGAAGGGACATTGAAGCAGGATTCGGGAGAGGTCGTTCCTCTTCGAACGAACAGCTCCGAGCAAGATGCCTTTGTTTCGAATGAAGTGCTGTTCCTGCCCGAAACCTCGTTAAAGGCGAATGCCCGCTACCAGGCGAAGATCGTCTTGGAAGCCGTCTTTAAGGATGGCAGCCGCAAGACGTATACGAAGCAATGGACGTTTGAGACCGGGAAGAGCGGGGAGGGTCAAACGGGAGGCAGCGTGGTGAACGGCAATGCCTCGGGTAAGGTTCGCTTTCAAATCGGGGCGGCCGTGTATGAGAACGGGACGTCCCGCTTCCCCATGTCTGCCAAGCCGCTATTGCAGAATGGCGCGGCCTACCTTCCTCTGAGAGACCTGGGAGCGGCGCTTGGAGCAAAGGTATCCTGGAATGCAGCCGCTCAGGAGGCGACGTTTGAACGGAAGGGGCTGACGGTTCGTATTCCTGTCGGGAGATTGATCGGTTCCGTTAACGGAAAGCCGGTGCTTGTTCAGACAAAGGCTCTACTGATCGACGGACGCGTTCAGGTTCCGGTGCGGGTGTTGGCCGGCTTGCTCGGATGCCGCATCGACTATGAGGCAGCGAATCAAACCATCACCGTCACCTTGCCGTCAGGCTTTTAGAACCTTTGCTTAAGAGCTTCTTTTCAAAATCTGCCCAAGCGGGTGAGCCAGTCTGAGGGATCTGAGGGCTTTCCTCCTCTCGCGAATGGACAAAGGATATCCTTGGAAATAATAAAGGAAAACCCCTGTTCATTTGGTAAAAAGGAGGCGAGTCGCCATGGATGGGCCGCTGATCATCAAGAACGACGGGAGCATCCTGCTGGACACCGGGCATCCGCAAGCAGGCGGGATAAGGAAATGGCTTGCGGTTATCGCCGATTTGGTGAAGAACCCGGGAACCGTTCATCTGTACCGGCTGACAGCCTGCTCTCTCTGGGGGGCGGCCGCCCAAGGACGGACTTCGGAGGAGGTGCTGGATGCCCTGGAGCGCCATTCTCGCACCGGTGTTCCGCCGGCTGTTCGGAGCCTGGTTACCCGTGAAATGGGACGGTACGGACTCCTGCGGCTCATTGAGAAGGATGGAGTGCTCGTCCTGGTTTCGGAGGATGACCGCTTGGTGACAAAGCTGTTGGGGAGGCCGGAGCTGTCCTTCCTGGTTGGCGCTCGTTCGGTGGAGGGAGCAGTGCCCGTTGCTCTGGAAAAGCGCGGAGCGATCAAGCGCGAGTTGGCCCGGTTGGGTTATCCGGTTGTGGATGAAGCAGGCTTCCACGAAGGCGAGACGGTCGAAATTCGATGGAGGACCGACGCCGAGGGAGGCGCGCTTTTACGCGACTACCAGCAGGAGGCGGTGGAGGCTTTTGCCCTCGAAGGCACCCGCCATGGGGGCAGCGGCGTCATCGTTCTCCCCTGCGGAGCAGGAAAGACGCTGGTCGGCATCGCGGCGATGGCTCGACTCGGCTGTGCGACGCTCATCCTCGCTCCGAATGTGGCCTCCGTTCGCCAATGGAAAAGAGAACTGTTGGCGCGCACCTTCCTATCCGAGGAGGAAATCGGCGAGTACAGCGGGGAGATCAAGGAAGTTCGACCGATCACTATTGCGACCTACCAAATTTTAACCCATCGGGTGAGCCGGAATGCCCCGTTTTGGCACATGGAGCTCTTCAGGGAGCGGGATTGGGGCCTCATCGTCTACGACGAGGTTCACCTGCTGCCTGCTCCTGTATTTCGGGTTACGGCGGAGATCCAGGCTACGCGGCGCCTCGGGTTGACGGCGACCTTGCTTCGGGAGGATGGCTGCGAGGAGGATGTCTTTTCCTTGATCGGCCCCAAGCGCTATGAGCTGCCTTGGCGAGAGCTGGAAGCGGAGGGGCATTTGGCCCGCTTGGAGGCGTGGGAGATCCGCATTCCGCTCGGCGACTCCGCTCGCAAGGCGTACGAAGCGGCGCAGGTCCGAGCGCAATTTCGCATCGCGGCGGAGAATGAGGTTAAGCTGCAGGTATGTAAGGAACTGCTTCACAAGCACGAAGGGTTGCCGACCTTGATCATCGGCCACTATCTGGCTCAACTCGAACAAGCGGCTAGATTGACATATAGCGCTTTAATCACAGGGAAAACGCCTCATGAGGAGCGGGAGCGGCTCTATCAGGAGTTTCGAGACGGAAGGCGCAATCGGCTCGTCGTCTCCCGGGTGGCGAACTTCGCCATCGATCTGCCGGAGGCGCAAGTGGCCATCGAGCTCTCTGGCAGCTATGGGTCCCGGCAGGAGGAGACGCAGCGCATCGGCCGAGTGCTGAGGCCTAAGAAAAACGGCGGTCAGGCCTGGTTTTACACCCTCGTCAGCGACGATACAGTGGAAGTGGGCTATGCCCGCAAGAGAAGGCTGTTTCTCGCTGGACAAGGGTATCACTATCGGCAATATCCGTATCGGCAAAGGGTAGGAAATGCTTCGGAGGAAACGGAGGAGGAGAGCGGCAATGAGCATCGGATTCCGGCAAACGTTCAAGGGCCATGAAGAATCCGCGCCACCTTATGGTCTCGAGAAGACTCTTCTCTTATGGATAGCCGGATGGTTTGCGGATTGCTCCTTCTCTTGGAGAGAGCTTGAGCAGCAGGGGCAAGCCGCTGGCTTCTCCGGTGCGGAATTGGTTCTTGGCGTGTCGCTTCTTCGCCTCTCCGGTTCGCTGAGCTTCTCTCGGCAAGGAGACGGACGGGGACATTACCACCTCATGCCCCGCGAGGTTCAAGCCTATCATCGGCACCTGCGGGCTGCTGCAGCTTCCCAGCGGAAGGAACAACCCGATCCCACAGACCCCGACGTAGAGGACGAATGGGGATGGTGCGAGGGGGGACGAACCCCTTCTTCTCCTCAGGGATCTGCTGCCGATGTTTTTTTTCGATTGCTCCGAGAGGTAGCGTTAAATGGGCTGGGGAACGACCTGGAGTCCGGATTGCGACCGAAAACCGCCAGCCGTTTCCGTAAGGCTGTATTTGGAATTGGAATGGCTGCTGCTGAGCCGCTTGCCTATGAAAGGGACACCCTTGATCGAGGCCTTCGCTTTCTCATCGAGGCGGCCCGTCAGTTGGGCATCCTTGAACCTGCCAAGCGCGGCTATTGCCTGGAGCCAAATCGGCTATCCGCCTGGCTTTGCTTATCCGAGCCGGAGATGAACGAAAGGTTGTACCGGCTATGGCGTGTTAGGGGGATGGAAGAGAAGGCCCTCCTTCGTCACGCCGTATGGCTGTATGATGCGCTTCCCGAGGCCGAGGTGAACGGACAGGAGCTTCAAGAGCTCGGCTTGCCTGCCTCTGATACTCCATCGGATGCCGCTCATCAAGTAGTTGAACGAATACTCAAGCCTCTGTGCCTGCTCGGCTGGGCTGCTTCGCTCGGCGGCCGGTTCAAGCTGAGACTTCCCAACCTGCGAACGGAAACGGGACATCCTCTTCGATTCGAATCCCCTTTAGCTAGACAGGAGTGGTATGTTCAGCCCGATCTGGAGGTGATCCCGATCGGAGTATCCTCTTATTCCACACTGTGGGAGCTTGGGCGTTATGCAGAGCCGGATGAACGCGAGCTAGGCGGAACCTGGAAGCTGACGGAGAAGCAATGGAGGCATTCCGTCCGGTTGGGCGGAAGCACGGAGCATGCCTTCACGCTGCTGGCAGAGTACAGCCTGTGCGGATTGCCCGAATCCGTTCGGCAGGAACTGGCTGAATGGGACAGGGAAGAAAGCCGCCGATCCCATTCTTCCCACGAACCGGGGTCGGCTAAGGGAAGTGCGAGCGCGGGCCAACGGATGAGAGGCGCCATAGGAGCCTATCCGAGGGTTCACACGCCATGGAGAGGCGAGGAGTCGAGCGAAGACCAACGGGAAGAGCTGGTGTTTGAGGAACCCGCTCATTCGTCTATGGAGAGGGCTGCTGTGCCTGGGCCGGATGAATTATTTTCCGGTTGGCGTCAAGTCCCTCTATCTTGGTTAAAGGAAAGCCGAGCGTACCACCCTTCGACAGTCGAGAAGCTGATCGCTTGCGCAATCGAGTGGAAAGCCCGTATCCGCCTGGATTTGCCTGAAGAGCAAGAAGTTGTCATGATCCCGGATCTAGTGAGCCGGGAAGGGGATCAGAGCCTGCTTAAAGGATGGTGCGAAGGGGAAGAGTTCAGCATGCGGCTTAGCCCGGAGGCTCGCCTGCAGGTCCTCTTACCGAACGAGTGTTTTTCATGGTATGATAGATAGAAGTCTTATTCGAAGGAGAGGATACTGATCATTATGGAAGCGGTGGCAGAACTGGATCGATCCGATCTGCTTGTTCGTGCATATGAACTGGGCGACATGATTAATTCTTCCGCTGAAATGGCGGATTATCTATATTGGAAGGAGCAGATGGGCCGGGATGACCGCGCTCATCAAGCCATTCAAGCCTTCCAGCGCAAAAAAGACCTGTTTGAGGAATGCACCCGTTTCGGCCACTTTCACCCGAACTACCATGAGGCTTTGACGGAAGCGGAAAAAGCCCGCGAGGAGCTGGATGCCGTAGAAAGCATCCGCAGCTTCCGGCGGGCGGAAAGTGAGCTGGACGAGCTCTTGTACGCGGTGGCGGAGCTGGTAGCCCGCTCGGTCTCCGAGAGCGTGAAGGTTCCGAAGAACGGAGAGGATGCAGGCGGCGGCTGCTCAAGCGGCGGTTGCTCCTCGGGAGGTTCCTGCAGCGGCAATTGCGGCTGAGCCGAATCCCCCCGTTCAACCTGCATACGATTGTTTATACGTTGTTTATGAGACTACCGGGAAAGATCAAACTCCGGAACAATACGGCCGACAGCCGTCCCCTGCCAGTTGTACAGAATGGGACGGTGGAAGGACGCGAGAAGCTCGGCTTCCTCCTCTGTGAGCCAGCCGAGTTGAACGAGCGCCTCCGTGACGGCGGGGTAGAGGGCTCGAACGGCTCCATCTCCGACCTTGACGGCAAGCCCGAGTCCGCTTCCCGGCTTCGTAACGGCGAAGACGCCGTCCGCTCCCAGCTTGCCGACCAGCTTGCCGCGGGTTGCGCGTACGAGCTGTGTGTCGAAGCGGTCGTCGCCGGCCAGGAAGTCGGGATGCGACTGAATGGCACCTACGACACGCTGACAAGCTGCTTGCCGCGAGGCCGCCAGATCATCCGGGGTTCCGAGTCGGGCGAATGCGTAAGCGAGGGAAGGGAGCGGCATGCCGAAGACCGGTACGCCGCATCCATCAGTTCCAAGCCGAATCTCGGTTTCCCGGACTCCGCTCATGGAGCTGATGGCCGCGAGCATTCGCTTTTGGACGGGATGCTCCACGGACAGGTAACCTGCCGTCGGCGCATCGATCGCTTTAGCAAGGGCGAGCATGCCCGCGTGCTTGCCGGAGCAATTGTTGTGCAGGGCAGAGGGAGCATTCCCTGCAGCCTTCAAGGCATCGGCAGTCGGCTTATGGAACGGGTCGTGCGCCCCGCAGGAGAGGGCGCTCTCCTCGAGTCCCAGCTTGGCGAGCATTCCGGCTGCCAGGGCGACGTGCTTTTCTTCCCCGTTATGGGAGGCACAGACGAGGGCAAGCTCAGCGTCGGTCAATCCGTAGCGCTCCATCGCTCCCGATTCTACGAGAGGGATGGCTTGTAACGGCTTGGCGGAGGAGCGGGCAAAGATCCAGCGATCGGCGTCTCCGCTGGATGCCACCAAGGAACCATCCACTTGAACGGCTGCGAGATGAACTTGGTGTTCACTTTCGGCCATCTCGCCCCGATATATGGTAATAACCGACTTTTTCGACATTGTCATTCCTCCAGATTACGAGAAGCCACAAGGCAGGTCGTTTCATTTTCATTCAAACTTGTTTCTAAATCATCACATCAACCATCCATCAACACTTGAGCACGAGGGGGATTATCATGTTTACCGATCGCAGCGGATTAATCGTCTGGGTAAACGACATCAGGCCCGCAAAAAATCTCGAAAAATACGGCACGGTCCATTATATCTCAAAAAGAATGAATTATGTAGCCATGTATGTGCACACCGAGAAGCTGGAGGAAGCCACACGTCTCATTCAACGCCTTCCTTACGTCAAGAAAATCGAGAAATCGATGCGCAAAGAGATCAAGACGGAATATGACAAGAATATGCCGGACAAAACGCGCTTCTATTCGTTGTAAAATTGGGAATTGGAAAAAACAGAGCATTTGAAGTAGAATAGATGGAAAGCGCAGTCGATAAGTCCTGCCTATCAATCGGGAGGAACGCATGAGAGACTCAGGCATGAGCCGCTACAACACATACGAGCCGTTCTACGTCGAGCTGGGAGATAAGAAGATCGCGGACATCGTGATCACTCATCACGCCCGGATGCGTTGGACAGACCGCGTGGAACAGAACAAAACCGGATTCTCGGATATTTGTTCGTTCTTATGGGAGCGTTTGAAGGCTTCCCAAATCAAGCCCTACTACAAAAAAGAAGAAGAAGTCTTCCTCGTGGATGACGACCTGGTTATGGTCGTGGAATTTGGCGTTCTTGAGAACGAAACTGACATTGCCGGCAATCCGCTGCATAAAATGATCATCGTGACCTTTCTTGGCCGGATGTCGGAAATGATCGAACTTCGGGACTTGAAGTCGTATTATTCCTGGCTTCGCCATTCCCGCCGAATGACGCTCATCCGCAACAGCCGCAAACGCCGGTAGAGGACGTGTTTTTCCATAGCATTTCATCCATAGAGCGCGCTCCAGAGGGGCGCGTTTGTTGTTCGCAGGAAAGCCCGCATGGTATAATCAGGGAGCAGGTGATCAAGAGTGGCGCTCAGCTTTCATATGCTTCACATCTTTTATACCGTGGCCGAGAAAGGAACGTTTTCGGCGGCGGCGCAAGCTCTACATATGACCCAACCGGGTGTCACCATGCAGATTCAATCACTCGAGGAGCATTTTGGCGCCAGGATGTTTCGCCGGCTGCCGAAATCCGTTGAACTCACGGAGGCGGGTCTCGCCTTGCTGCCCTATGCGCGGCAGATGGTGGCGCTGATGGGCAGGACGGATCGAGAGATGTCCCGGTTCACCCGTGAGCTTCGCGGGCGCCTGGAGCTCGGGACAAGCCTGACCATCGGGGAGTATATCCTTCCCCGGCTGATCGGCCCGTTTTACGAACAATTCCCCCACATCACCGTCAACATGAGGGTAATCAACACCGCGCAGATCATGGATGAAATTCTGTCGCACAGCCTTACCTTAGGGCTCGTGGAAGCGGAGGTGGAGCATCCCGACCTTGTGGTGGAACCGTTGCTTCAGGACGAGTTGAAGCTCGTGCTTCCCGCTGGACATGAGCTGCTGGAGCAGGACCGTATCACGGTAGAGGATATCGCCCGCTACCCGTTCATCATGAGGGAGAGCGGTTCGGGAACGCGGCGCATGGCGGAGGAAGCGCTTGAGAAGGGTGGCCATGATCCGGCCATGCTTCGAATCGCCATGAATTTGGGCAGTACCGGCGCGATCAAATCAGCGGTCGAGGCAGGCCTCGGGCTTTCGCTCTTGTCGGTTTCCACCGTCCGGCATGAAGTGGCGCTCGGGGTGCTGCAGGTGCGGGAGCTGGAAGGAATTCGGTTCCTTCGTCATTTCTCGTCCGTCTACCACCGTGCTGCGCTGCTTCCCCTGCCGGCGAACACCTTCCTGACATTTATTCGCGAGAACGAACTGTCCCATTGGTTGACCGAAAGAAACCCATTTAACTCATAAGGAGGAATGGCTGTGACGGGTTCCGGATTCGCAGATTTACATACGCATACCACGGCATCCGACGGCCTTCACGCTCCAGAAGAGAACGTGCGCATGGCGGCCCAGGCGGGGCTTTCCGCGATCGCCATCACCGACCACGACACGGTGGCTGGATTGGAGGCGGCCTTGGCTGAGGGGGAACGGCTCGGCATTCAGGTCGTGCCCGGTGTCGAAATCAGCACCGTGGCGGGCGGGCAAGACATTCATGTGCTAGGCTATTATATGGATTACAAGGATGACCGGTTCCGGAAGCGGCTGGAAGAGCTTCGCTCCGTTCGAGAGCGGCGCAATGAGATGATGATTGCCCGTTTCAACGAGCTGGGCCTTCCCATTACCCTAGGGGAAGTGGCGGAGATCAAGGCGCGGCGCGGCGGCAAGCCGGAAGAAAACATCGGACGCCCGCACTTTGCCGATTGGCTGATCGAGCATGGTCACGCGGAGTCCCTCAAGGATGCGTTTGATCGGTACCTTGGCAAAGGGGGACAAGCTTACGTCAACCCGCCGAGGATTCACCCTTCCACCGCCATCGAGTGGATCCACGAAGCAGGCGGAAGCGCCGTGCTGGCCCATCCAGGCTTGTACGGGGATGAAGCGCTCGTGGACGAGCTGATTCAAGCGGGCTTGGATGGTATCGAGGCCATGCATTCGGACCACAGCCCCGAAGAAGAGGCTTTGTACCGCCGAAAGGCGGAGGACGCACATCTCCTGATCACAGCAGGTTCCGACTTCCATGGAGAGCGCCTGGGAGAGACGTTTCACGGACCGATCGGCCACCGTCGGATCGGCATCGAAGTTCTGGAGCCATTACAGGAGAGAGGGAGAGGAAGTCGATCATGAAAATTCGCAAAGCCATTATCCCGGCTGCCGGTCTGGGAACCCGGTTCCTGCCGGCAACCAAGGCGCAGCCGAAGGAAATGCTGCCCATCGTGGACAAGCCCGCTATCCAATACATCGTGGAGGAGGCGGTAGCTTCGGGCATCGAGGACGTCATTATCGTCACCGGCCGCAACAAGCGGGCCATTGAGGATCATTTTGACAAGTCCATTGAACTGGAGCGGGTGCTGGAAGCCAAGCCTTCGTATGAGTTGCTCCGTGTGGTTCAAGAGGTCTCCAACCTGGTGGATGTCTACTATGTCCGTCAGAAGGAACCGCTTGGCCTCGGACACGCGGTCTATACGGCACGCAAGTTTATCGGCGACGAGCCTTTTGCGCTCCTGCTCGGCGATGATATCATCCAATCGGATCCCCCCTGCCTGAAGCGCATGATCGAGATCTACGAGCAAAAGGAAGCGTCCGTAATCGGGGTGCAAGAGGTTCCGTGGTCGGATGTGGACAAGTACGGGATCGTCTCGCTCGGAAGTGACGGCTACATCGAAGACCTCGTGGAAAAGCCCGAGCTCGGAACGGCTCCCTCGAACCTGGCGGTGATTGGACGGTATATCATCGAACCGCAAATCTTTGATATTTTGGAAAGGCAAGAACCGGGCCGCGGCGGCGAAATCCAGCTGACAGACGCGCTGCGCGTGTTGAACCGCGAGCGTCCGATGACCACCTACAAGCAGGAAGGACGCCGCTTCGACGTGGGAGACAAGCTCGGCTATATCGAAGCGACCATTGAAATGGCGCTGGCCCGCCCGGATCTCGGACCCGCAGTCCGCGAGTACATCCGTGACCTTGCTTCCAAGCTGTAAGCTGGAAACCATGTAACGCATAGAGTTGAAAAAAGGTGTGCCTGAAGCCATGAATGGCTTTCGGCACACCTTTTCTTTTTTAAGCTTGAACGCTCTTCAGGCTGTTCACCAGGCTTTCGTCTGTGGTGGCATAGAGGGTTTTTTGTTTGTCGTAGATCACGAAGCCGGGCTTCGCGCCGTTCGGCTTGCGGACATACCGGATGAGGGTGTAGTCCACCGGAACCGAGCTGGAGCCGCGGGCTTGGCTAAAGTAAGCAGCGAGCTGAGCCGCTTCCAGGAGCGTGTCCTCGCCATAGGAATCGCTGCGAATCACAACGTGCGAGCCAGGTATGTCCTTCGTGTGCAGCCAGGTGTCGCCAGGCTTGGCGAGGCGGTTGGTCAGATACTCGTTCTGCAGGTTGTTTTTGCCAACATAGATTGGCAGACCTTCGCTGGAGGTGTAGCAAGAGAGGGCGGGCCTGTCTTTTTTCTTCTTCTTCGCTTGTTTGCCGCGATTCCGAAGATACCCTTGCTCCACCAGCTCCTCGCGAATTTCCTCGACATCCGGGAGACTTGCGACGGCAAGCTGGGCAAGCAGGTTGTCCAGGTAGGCGATCTCTTCATGCGTCAGGGTAAGCTGCTCTTCAACGGCAAGCATGCTGTTCTTCGCCTTGTTGTATTTTTTGAAAAAGCGCTGGGCGTTCTCCGAAGGCGAAAGCAGGGGATCGAGCGGGATGAGGAGGGTTGGCTGCTCTTCCTCGTAGTAATTGATGGCCTCCACCAGCTTGTCGCCCTTCTTGATGAGATGCAGGGAACCGGTGACAAGCTCGCCTAAAATCCGGAAGCGGTCGGCATCCTTCGCCTCCTCCAGCGTATCGGCAAGCTTCTCCAGTTTCTTTTCGTTCTTGCTTTTCTCGTTGGCAAGCAGCCGCTGCAGGTCCGAGGTGCGCTGCTTGACCGTATCCCGCTCGGCCTTCTCGCTGTAGAAACGGTCCAGGCAAGCGCTCACCGAGGAGAATTCCTCCGTTTCTCCCGCGATATGGGTTAACCGGATCACCGAGAAGGCCAGCTTGCCGCTCTTTTCCGCTCGGACGATTCCAGGCCGGTATTGATGCTGCCGCATGTCCTCCATAATCTGCGAGAAGGCCTGCCATAGCTGGCCGAGCTCGGGGATCGGAGAACGGGCCTGGTGAGAATCGGCAGCCCCCTCAAGAGCCGCAACATTGCCTATCCGTGGGTCGTTCGCACCGAGCTGCGAGGCTCGGTAGACGATCTCTCGCGCCACCAGAGGGCTGACGCCGCTGAAGCGGGCGACGAGGGCTTTCTCCATCGTGGCCGCATCGGTGCCGGCCAGCAGCGCTTCCGCCTCCTGCTGAAAGACCTCTTGCGTGGTTTCCCAGGGTGTGCGTTTCTCCTGTTCCGGAGGCGGGGTATACGCGAAGCCGGGCATCACCACGCGGTAGCTGCTCAGGGCAGGCGTGACATGATGGATGCCGTCTACGATCGTGTTTGTCCTGGGATCAAGCAGGATGATGTTGCTGTGGCGGCCCATGATCTCGACAAGCAGCACCTTTGAGCTGATATCGCCCAGCTCGTCGCGCTGGCGAATGCGAATGGAGAGAACACGCTCCGCACCGGTCTGCTCGATCGCTTCGATCACGCCGCCCTCGCAGTGCTTACGAAGCAGCATGCAGAACATGGGGGGCTCCGTCGGATTCGGCATGCTCTTGTCCGTCAGGTGGACCCGGGGATAGGTTAAATTGGCTGATAGCAGCAGCCGGGCGTTGCCCGAAGCGCTTCTCAGCTGCAGGATGATATCGTGAGGCGTCGGCTGATGGATTTTACTAATTCTTCCGCCGACCAGCTTTTGCAATTCATGAACGATCGCACGTACGACCAGTCCGTCCAGTGCCATTTTTCCATACACTCCATTCTATATTGACCACCACTCGGGCTTCGTAAGCAAGCCCGCTGCAGGCGCCGTCCTTGTTGCTCTTCCTATCATGCCATAACTTTGCACCGATGTTAAAGTGCACAAACGGTTGCCAGTGATTTTCCCCGAGCGTCGATGAGCAGAGAGCAGCAGGTTTCTATGGGGCTGTCCTCTTCGTAAAGGGAAGAAACCTGCGGTGCTAAGCGAAGGCCTGTCTGAATAAAGTGATAGAGAAGCTGTCCCATCTTCGGCTCGTTCCCGTTTCTTCCGAACGTTCGCAGAATGAGGACAGACCCGGGGGAACCCACCGGGACAGGCAGCAAACTCGTGGGAGGGAATGCATGTGACGCAGAAAAATTGGTACCACCTGACGACGGAGGAAGCCCTCCGGGAGCAGGGCACCGATCCGGCAGCGGGCCTCGTACCGGAGGAGGCGGACCGCAGGGGAGGTGTATTCGGCTGGAATGTGCTGGCGGAGGGGGAGGGAATCTCTCCGATCACCCTTTTCCTTAACCAGTTCAAAGACTTCATGGTTCTCGTCCTCATGGGAGCCACCCTCATCTCGGGCCTCTTGGGGGAATACCTCGATGCCATTACGATTCTCGCGATCATCCTGCTGAACGGGGTGCTCGGCTTTTTGCAGGAGTTTCGGGCGGAGCGCTCGCTGAAAGCTTTGAAGGAGCTGTCGGCTCCTCATGCGAGAGTAGTCCGGGGAGGGACGGTGCAGTCCATCCCGGCAAAAGACCTCGTCCCCGGAGACCTCGTTCTCCTCGAAAGCGGAGATCGCATTCCGGCGGACATTCGGTTTCTGGAATCCAATGGTCTCTATGCGGAGGAATCGGCCCTCACCGGGGAATCGATTCCGGTATCCAAGCATGCCGATGAGCTGCCGCCGGGAGAACCTCCGCTTGGCGATCAGCGCAACCTGGGCTTCATGGGCACGATGATTACCCGCGGAACGGGGAAAGGACTCGTCATTCGTACGGGCATGCAGACGGAGATGGGCAAGATCGCCAGCCTGATTCAGGGGACGGAGGAGATGGACACTCCGCTTCAGCATCGGTTGGAGCAGCTGGGCAAAATCCTAATATTGCTCTCCATCGGCTTAACCGTTGCCGTCGTGCTCGCGGGCATCCTGCACGGGCAGGAAATGTACCCGATGTTCCTTGCAGGTGTAAGTCTTGCGGTTGCGGCGATTCCGGAAGGGCTTCCGGCCATCGTCACCATCGCGCTTGCCCTGGGGGTCCAACGGATGATCAAGCGCAATGCCATCGTGCGGAAGCTGCCCTCTGTGGAAACACTCGGCTGCGCCTCGGTCATCTGCTCGGATAAAACGGGGACTCTCACGCAGAACAAGATGACGGTCACCCACCTGTGGACCGGAGGCCAACTTCTCGAGGTTACGGGCGACGGATATACTCCTTACGGGGAGATTCTCGCGGACGGTCACCCGCTCGACATTCGCAAGGACCAGACGCTGCGACGCTTCGTGCAGGTGGCCGTACTCTGCAACAACGCCCATCTTCGGGAAGTCGAAGTCGAGCCGAGAGGGAAAGGAAAGGACCCCGTCAAGACGGAATGGAAGGTGGAGGGGGACCCCACTGAGGGAGCTCTGGCTGTGCTCGGGGCCAAGGTGGGGGTAACGGCCTCCTCTCAAGAGGGACTGTACCAGCGCCTGAAGGAATTCCCGTTCGACTCCACCCGCAAGCGGATGTCGGTGTTGGTGGGTCATCAAGGGGGCCGGCTTGTCCTGGCAAAGGGTGCGCCTGACGTCCTGCTGGAGCAGTGCTCTTATCTGCTCTGGGAGAACAAAATCCTCCCGCTGACCGGAACCCTGCGCCAGAAGATCGCTTCCGCCAACGAGGGGATGGCGAAATCGGCGCTCCGCGTGCTCGCTCTCGCTTACCGCGAGGTCAAGGCGGGGGACAAGTGCGAGGATGAGGAGGCGGCAGAAAGCGGGCTTGTGTTCATCGGCCTCGCTGGAATGATGGACCCACCGCGCGCAGAGGTGAGGGATGCGATCGTCCAGTGCAAACGGGCGGGGATCCGAACGGTCATGATCACCGGGGACCATCAAACCACGGCGGAGGCCATTGCTCGCCAGCTCGGCATGATCCCGAACGGCGGCATTACCCTGAATGGCATCCAACTGGAAGCCCTCACGGATGACCAATTGGATGCCAAAGTGAATGACATCTATGTGTATGCCCGCGTCTCTCCGGAGCATAAGCTTCGCATCGTCAAGTCGCTTCAGCGCAAGGGGCATACCGTCGCCATGACCGGGGACGGCGTCAATGACGCTCCCGCGATCAAGGCAGCCGATATCGGCATCTCCATGGGGATGAACGGAACCGATGTCGCGAAGGAAGCCTCGGCGCTCGTCCTGGGAGACGATAACTTCTCGACCATCGTTGCCGCCATTGAGGAAGGGCGCGGAATATACGAGAACATTCGCAAGTTTATCCGCTACCTGCTCGCCTCCAACGTGGGTGAGATTCTCACGATGTTCCTCGCGATGATGCTCGGCTTGCCGCTTCCTCTCCTGCCCATCCAGATTCTCTGGGTCAACCTGGTCACGGACGGCCTGCCCGCGATGGCGCTCGGGGTGGATCAGTCGGAGAAGGACCTCATGCAGCACAAGCCTCGCCACTCTCGGGAGAATATCTTTGCGCGGCGGCTCGGCTGGAAGATCGTCAGCCGGGGCTTGCTGATCGGGGTCTGCACGCTGGCTGCTTTCTGGCTGACTCTGTTGCCCGCTCCCGGGGATCCTGCTCAGCTGCTTCACGCACAGACCGTCGCGTTCGCTACGCTGGTCATGGCCCAACTGATTCATGTATTTGACTGCCGCAGCTCCCGCTCGATCTTCCACCGCAACCCGCTGCAAAACAAATACCTGGTTGCGGCGGTCCTCTCTTCGGTCGGGCTCATGCTGGGCGTGCTCTACCTGCCGGCCTTGCAGCCCATCTTCAAGACGGTGAGCCTGGGGCTCAGTGATTGGCTGCTCGTGACCGTAGCTGCGGCCATTCCCACGTTCCTCCTGGGCTTTGGAAGTGTCTTTTCGAAACCGAAGGCTAAGCCGCTTTCCTACGGCTTGTCGGGCAGCAAACGGATCTGATTTCCATGTGACAATAAAATGAACGGACAGGGTGCAAAACGACTTGCATTCTGTCCGGTTTCCGTTAGAATATGCAGAAAGCACCGGTTCGGAGGCGAGCCGGTCGCGACTTGGATACAAGCGGAAGATGGCCTACGGAGGGAAGACGATCATGGATTTTGTCAAAATGCACGGGTTGGGCAACGATTTTATCATTCTGTACGGCGAGCAGGAGCTTCCTCAAGATGCGGCCGAGCAAGCCATTCGATTGTGCGACCGCCACTTTGGGATTGGCGCGGACGGCCTCGTCTATCTGCTGCCCTCCGACAAAGCGGATGCCCGGATGCGCATCATCAATTCTGACGGCTCGGAACCGGAGCAGTGCGGAAACGCCATTCGCTGTGCAGCGAAATATTTGTTCGACCGCGGAATTGTTCCCCGCACCTCCCTGACGATTGAGACCATCGGAGCGGGGGTTCAACCCGTTGACATTCGCGAAGTAAACGGCCGTGCTGTTGCGATTCGCGTGGACATGGGACGTCCGATCCTCCAGGCGGACCAGATTCCCACCACGCTTGAGGGAGAATCGGTGATCGATCAGGAATTGACGGTGAATGGAGAGACGTTCCGGTTTACGGCCGTTTCGATGGGGAACCCGCACTGTGTGATTTTTACGGAAGAGGCGAAGCACATTTCCCTCGCGGAATGGGGACCGGCGCTGGAGCGCCACCCGCTGTTCCCGAACAAGACGAATGTAGAGTTCGTATCGGTTCGCTCTCCGGAGCATCTGGTCATGCGCGTCTGGGAGCGCGGTGCCGGGCCAACCCTGGCTTGCGGAACGGGAGCATGCGCCACGCTGGTTGCCGCCGTGCTGAACGGCCACTCGCCGCGCGTCGCGACGGTGTCGCTCGCGGGTGGCGATCTTCAGATCGAATGGAAGGAAGAAGACGGGCATGTTTATATGACAGGCCCTTCCATAGAAGTGTTTCAAGGCCAATTTACCGAGTAGAATGGATCAAACAACGGGCAGTCGAGAGAACAACAAGGGATCGACAGAATGAGCAGAGGAGAGCATCGAATGAAACCGGACTTGCGTACCGCTTTGCTGGAAGGAGCTCTCGTCGGCGACGGAGCAATGGGCACCTATCTCTATCAGATGGGGTTCCCGGTCGGCATTGCTTTTGAGGAATTCAATCTGATTCGCCCCGATGTCATTCGGGACATTCATCGGCAGTATTACGAAGCGGGTGCGCGGGTAATCGAGACGAACACGTTCTCAGCCAACCGTGAGAAGCTGGCGAAATTCGGATTGGAGGACGAGACGGACGCCATTAATCGAGCGGGTGTCCGATTAGCCCGCGAGGCAGTCGGAGCGGATGCCTACGTCGTTGGGGCCGTCGGCTCCCTTCGCGGGGGAAGGCGGCGTCGCATCGGCGAAGAGACCGCGAGCCGCGTGTTCACGGAGCAGATCGACGCTCTTCTCGCGGAGGGCGTTGACGGCATCCTTCTTGAGACGTTCTATGAGCTGGCCGAGCTCTTGCTCGCGACGAAAATCGTTCGCAGCCGCGGCGATGTGACGATCATCTGCCAATTCGCTACCGACGGCAGCGGCACGACCCAGGACGGGGTGACCTATGCGGAAGCCTTCCGTCAGCTGCTGGAAGCGGGGGCCGATCTGATCGGCTTTAACTGCCACAGCGGCCCCGATGGGATCGGCCGCGCCTTGGACAAGCTTGCCGGTCCGCACTCCACGCCGCTCACCGTATACCCCAATGCCGGGCTTCCCGGCATTGAAGAGGGCCGCGTGACCTACCGGGCGGAGCCGGATTACTTCGCCGAGAAGGTGCCCGGCTTCCTGGAGCGCGGCGTCCGCTTGATCGGGGGCTGCTGCGGCACGACGCCGGCCCACGTGTCGGCCATCGCGGACGCGCTGCACCGCTGCCAGGACGAGGGGCTCGGCATCGGGCCGTTTCCTGCGGAAGCGGGAGCCGCCCCTGCCGCCCCGCCATCCGCTGAGAGCAAGCCGCGCCGCGTGGTCCTGCCTCGCGCTGCGGCTCCGGTCGCCCCGCTCGAACCCTCGCTTGTCGATCTGGTCAAGCGGCGCCACACGGTCATCGTGGAGCTGGATTCGCCGCGCGACTTGTCCATCGACAAGTACATGGCCGCTTCGGCGGAGCTGCGCGCAGCCGGAGTGGACGCGCTCACCATGGCCGATAACTCGCTTGCGATGACGCGCATCAGCAACCTGTCCATCGGCCATCTGGTGAAGGAGCGGCTCGGTGTGCGGCCCTTGCTCCACGTAGCCTGCCGCGACCGGAATGCCATCGGCACGCAGTCTCATCTCATGGGCATGCATGCGATGGGCATCCGCCATGTGCTGGCGGTGACGGGCGACCCGGCGCGGGTCGGCGATCTTCCCGACGCCAGCTCGGTCTTTGACATGAACTCGCTGGACCTCATCCGCATGATGCGGCAGCTCAATGAAGGCGTCGCTTATTCGGGAAAGCCTCTGAAAGAGAAAGCCAACTTCATCATCGGTGCAGCGCTAGACCCCAATGTGAAATACTTGGAGAAGGCGGTCCAGCGGGTGGAGAAGAAGATCGAGGCGGGGGCTCACTTTTTTATGACCCAGCCGGTATACGACCCGGCGAAAATAGAAAAGCTGTATGAAGCTACCCGGCATCTGGATGCGCCGATCTTTATCGGCATCATGCCGCTCATGAGCGAACGCAACGCGGAATTCCTCCACCACGAGGTGCCGGGCATTCGCATTCCCGAAGAGACCCGCCTCCG
This sequence comes from Gorillibacterium sp. CAU 1737, assembly GCF_039888655.1. NCBI lineage: Bacteria > Bacillati > Bacillota > Bacilli > Caryophanales > Paenibacillaceae > Gorillibacterium > Gorillibacterium sp. CAU 1737. Next base: position 48,165 of record NZ_JBDQQO010000011.1, on the reverse strand, counting down.
CATGAGAGGAAAGTCCGGGGAGGAAGGCCGGCTGGAGGGAGTCGCCATTGCCAAGGAGATGGCTGAGGCAGCGGTTCGCTATTTCAAAGGAATCTATCTCATGACTCCGATGCTCTTTTCCGGCATGACAGCCGAGATCACCCGATATATCCAAGCAGAAGTGGCAAAGCTTCATTCTCGATGATCCTGGCTTTTGTCAACCTGCGATAGACGGAAAGAACAGGCGCAAATCCGCGATAATCCGGCAAATATGCGGCAAAAAGATAGAGGTTGCGGGAATCTTACCGATAATCTAAAATAGGGTATCGGAAGTGATGCTATGATTCGCAGTATGACAGGATTCGGCCAAGCCGAACACACAGCGGGCGGTTACACCGTCCGTGCAGAGATTCGCACGGTCAATCACCGGTACAGCGAGATTTCGCTGCGCTTGCCTCGAGAGCTTTCTTTTTTGGAAGAATCGCTGAAGCAAGAGATCAAGCGGCACGTCAAGAGAGGGCGGACGGATGCGTCCGTATTCCTTGAGCGAGAGGAACGAATATCCTCCGAAGTCGAGCTCAATTGGCCAGCGATTGACCGCTATTTAGCAGCCGCAAACGAGCTGAGCCGGCGATATGGGCTGGCAGCGGACCTCACGGTCCGCGAATTGCTGGAGCTTCCTGATCTCTGGCAGAGATCAGAGAGCGATGAAGCGAGCTCGGAGGGGTTGGAACAGCTCGTGCAAGAAGCCTTTGCGGACGCTGCCCAGCGGCTGATCGCCATGCGAGAGGCGGAAGGCAGCAATCTGCTTGCCGATCTGGCCGAGCGGCTGGGGACCCTTCGTGACCATCACGGGGAGTTGGTGCAGCGAGCACCCGACGTGGTGAACGGCTATCGGGATCGGCTGACACAGAGGCTGCGAGAGCTGAAAGAAGCGATTGCGCTTGATGAACAGCGCATGGCAACGGAAGCGGCGATCTTTGCCGAACGCTGCAATGTCGATGAGGAATTGACTCGACTTGCCAGTCATTTCGGCCAGTTTGCCGAGCTGCTCACGTCTGAAGAACCCTCTGGACGCCGGCTTGATTTCCTCATTCAGGAGATGAACCGTGAGGTGAACACCATCGGTTCGAAGGCGTCGGATGCCGCCATGTCGGCCATCGTGGTTGAGATGAAGGCGGAGCTTGAGAAAATCCGCGAACAGGTACAAAATATCGAGTGACGGGTAAGGCCCGCGCCCACGAACCGCCACGCGCGCCGGGGCACCTTCACAGGAGGAACCTAATGGCCATCAAACTGATTAATATCGGATTCGGCAACATCGTATCGGCAAACCGGATTATCTCCATTGTCAGTCCGGAATCAGCCCCGATCAAACGGATCATTCAGGAAGCGCGCGATCGTCACATGCTGATTGACGCGACGTATGGAAGACGGACGCGGGCCGTAATCATCACGGACAGCGACCATGTCATCCTCTCCGCCGTGCAGCCCGAGACCGTCGCACACCGACTTTCGAATAAGGACGACGACCATGACGAATAACAACACGCTTACCCAAACCAAAGAACGGGGCATCCTGATCGTGCTCTCCGGCCCTTCGGGTGTCGGCAAGGGGACGGTTTGTTCCGCTTTGCGGGGACGTACCGAGGACCTCATCTATTCCGTATCCGCGACCACCCGTACCCCACGCGAAGGGGAGCGGGAGGGCGTCAATTATTTCTACCGATCCAAAGAACAGTTTCTCTCCATGATTGAGAAGGATGAGCTGCTCGAATGGGCGGAGTACGTTGGGAATTACTACGGCACACCCAAAGAATTTGTGGTGAAGACCCTTGACGAAGGCAAGGACATCATCCTCGAGATCGATGTTCAAGGGGCGCTGACTGTGAAGCAAAAGTTTCCGGAGGGTGTCTTTCTGTTCCTGCTTCCCCCCTCGTTTGACGAGCTGGAATCCCGAATTATCGGACGGGGGACTGAATCCGAAGACGTGATTGCGGATCGGATGAAGGCGGCCCGCTATGAAATGGAGCTCGTCAAGCATTATGACTATGCGATTGTGAATGATCAGGTGGATCTGGCATGCGGCCGCATCCAGGCGATCTTGACCGCCGAGCATTGCAAGCGGGAGCGCTTCATGCCCGCAATCCAAAAATGGTTAGAAGAGGTGTATTGACTTGTTATACCCGTCGATCGACAAGCTTTTGGAAAAAGTAGACAGCAAGTATTCGCTCGTTGTTGCCGCGTCCAAACGGGCGCGCATGCTGAGAGAGGGCGCTCCTCAAGAGATCGTCGCCCCGAAGGCACACAAGATGGTTGGGGTGGCATTAGAAGAGCTGTACGGGGACCAAATCCGCTACGAGAAAGTGCAAGTCAAAGAAACGAACAAATAAGAATGCAAGCACCGAAAGATAACAACCGCAGGGTTGTTATTTTTTTCCGAAATTCGGTTCTTCGAGCTTCAGGATCCGGCTTAAGCGGCCGGTATAACGGGAGGGGACACGGATGAAAGGCAAGACGGTTATTCTCGGGGTGTGCGGAGGAATTGCCGCTTACAAGGCAGCGGCGCTATGCAGCAAGCTGACGCAGGCGGGGGTTAAGGTGCATGTGGTCATGACGGAGTCGGCGACAAAGCTTGTCGGACCGGTGACGTTTCAGGCGCTATCGCATGAAGCGGTCCGCATTGATACGTTCGATGAACTGGATCCGGGCGTCATCTCGCATATCGATCTGGCCGACCGGGCTGATGCGGTAGTGGTCGCTCCGGCTACGGCCAACATGCTCGCCAAATTGGCGCATGGGATCGCCGACGACATGCTCAGCACCATTCTGCTTGCAACGACCGCGCCAATTCTGGTTGCGCCGGCGATGAATGTCCATATGTATTCGAATCCGGCAACTCAGGCGAACATGGAACTGCTGCGCGAGCGGGGCGTTCAATTCATCGAGCCTGGCATCGGTCAGCTTGCGTGCGGGTACTTAGGCAAAGGACGGATGGAGGAGCCAGAGGCGATCGTGGAGTATGTTCGCGCTCATTTTGCTGCACAGGAAGCTCCGAAGCCGCTTGCCGGTAAAAAGGTCCTCATCACGGCCGGCGGTACGGTGGAGCGGCTGGACCCCGTCCGCTATTTCACCAACGACTCATCGGGCAAAATGGGCTTTGCTCTCGCAGAAGCCGCGAGGGACAAAGGAGCCGAGGTAACCGTGGTAGCTGCCCGTGTGTCGGAGCCGCTGCCGAGAGGCGTCACCGTTGTCCGGGCGGAGTCCGCGCTTCAGATGGAAGAGGCCGTGCTTTCTCGTTTTGCCGAAATGGACCTTGTGGTCAAAGCAGCAGCGGTCGCAGATTATCGTCCCGTGGAAGCAGCTCCGCAAAAAATCAAGAAAACGGGTGAAACCCTGCAAGTTACGCTGGTCAAGAACCCTGATATTCTCGAAGAATTAGGCAAACGGAAGGAAAAGCAATTCCTGATTGGGTTTGCTGCCGAGACGGAGCAAGTGGAGACCTATGCCATGGACAAGCTTCACCGCAAGAACTGCGACCTCCTCGTGGCCAACGATGTGTCTCGTTCGGATGCGGGGTTCGGAACGGAAACAAACGTGGTCACGATCTTCGACAAGAACGGCCCAGCCCTTTCCTTGCCCTTGCTCAGCAAACGCGAGACGGCGGAGCGCATTCTCGCTCTCGCGCTTGAACGAATGATGGGCGGAGGACAAGCGTAATGTACGCCAAGGTTGTCGTCGATGTGGCAGCGAAGCAGACGAACCGCCCCTTCGACTATCTGGTGCCGCCCGCGCTGGAGCCTTGGATTGAGGTGGGAAGCCGGGTCGGTGTACCGTTCGGTCCGCGGACCATTCTCGGCTTCGTGGTCGAGCTGACGGAGGAGACGGATGTGGCTCGCGGACGGCTAAAGCCGATCGATCATGTCATGGACATGTACCCGCCGCTAACCCCCGAGCTGGTCGATCTCGCGCGCTGGATGAGTCGAACCTATCTCTGCCATGAGCTGACGGCTTTGCAGGCGATGATCCCGGCCGCGTTGAAAGCAAAATATGAACGGCATGTAACACTGACCGACCAAGCGAGCGATAACCCCTGGCAGCTGCAAGTCACCGGACAGGAGGAGATCCTCCGTTATATCCGCGAAAAGGGCAGTGTTTCACTCGATGCGCTGCTGAATCGATTTCCCGAGGAGAGCCTCTGGATTCGAGAGCAGATTCGGACAGGAGTGCTGGAGGAAACCCAAGCCATCCGCAACCGGATGGCCAAGAAGAAGGCGTTGACGGTGTTCCCGCCCGCAGATAGCGAAAAGCTGGCAGACCTTGCCGCTTCCTTGCCCGCTCAGGCTTCCCGGCAAAAGGATGTGCTCCGCTACCTCGCAGAGCATGCCAACCCCATACGGCTCACCGAGCTCATGCTTCAGCTCAATGTGGGAGCGGGGACGGTGAAGAGCCTGGCCGACAAAGGGTGGCTTGAGCTGAAGGAGGTCGAGGTGCTGCGCGATCCATATGCCGGACGCCAGTTCACCAAGACCACTCCGCTGTCGCTTACTCCCGAGCAGCAAATGGTCTATGAGCCGATCCGGCAGGCCGTCGTCCAATCGCGCTCCGACACGTTCCTGCTGCACGGGGTAACGGGGAGCGGCAAAACCGAAGTCTACCTGCAAGCCATTCGGCAGTGTCTGGACCTGGACAAGGAAGCCATCGTGCTCGTACCGGAAATTTCACTCACCCCTCAGATGGTGGAGCGGTTCAAGGGCCGCTTCGGGGATGAGGTGGCCGTGCTGCACAGCCGCCTGTCCACCGGCGAACGCTATGACGAGTGGCGAAAGATCAGCATGAAGTTGGTTCGCGTCGTCATCGGCGCCCGCTCTGCGATCTTTGCTCCCTTCACGCGGCTTGGCCTCATCATCATCGATGAAGAGCACGAGAGTTCGTACAAGCAGGAAGAGAGCCCGAAGTATCATGCGCGGGAAGTTGCCGTGGAACGGGCTCGCGCTCATCAGGCGGCCGTTGTGCTCGGTTCGGCCACTCCGTCTCTGGAGAGCTATTACCGGGCGCTGCCGCGGGAACAGGAGAGGGCGCATGAGGAGCCTCGCTACCGGCTCCTAACCATGGCTCAGCGGGTCGAGAATCGCCCGCTTCCGCCTGTAAACATTGTGGACATGCGCCGCGAGCTGACAGAGGGCAACCGCTCCATGTTCAGCCGTCCGCTCTACCGGGCTCTTGCCGAGCGCCTAGAGAGAGGGGAGCAATCCGTGCTGCTGCTCAATCGTCGGGGATACTCGACGTTTGTCATGTGCAGGACTTGCGGCTTCACGCTCCAGTGTCCCCATTGCGAGGTGTCGCTCACCTATCACCAGACGTCCCGGCTCGTTCGGTGCCACTACTGCGGGCATACCGAGCGTCAGCCGGAGACGTGCCCGGAATGCGAAAGCCCTCATATTCGTTATTTTGGAACCGGCACCCAGAAGGTCGAGGAGGAGCTGGCGAAGCTGTTCCCGGCCATCCGCGTCATCCGCATGGATGTGGATACGACAACGGAAAAGGGCTCCCACGAAAAATGGCTGACCCTGTTTCGCAAAAAACAGGCGGACGTTCTGCTCGGGACGCAGATGGTCGCCAAGGGACTGGATTTCCCGGATGTGACGCTCGTCGGGGTCATTGCTGCAGATACGGTACTCGGCCTGCCAGACTTTCGCTCGGCGGAACGGACATTTCAGCTCCTCACGCAGGTAGCGGGCCGAGCCGGGAGGCATCACCTTCCGGGAGAAGTGTTCGTGCAGACGTACAATCCCGAGCATTACAGCATCGTCCGCTCCTCCCAGCATGATTATGCCGGATTCGTGGAGGAAGAGCTGGAGACACGCCGGACGTTGGGCTATCCTCCCTATTGCGGCCTGATCCTGGTGACGCTCACGCACACGGAGCTGCAAAAGCTTGTGCGAGCCTCGGAAGCGTTCGCCGCCAAGGTTCGAGAGCTCGCCCGCAAGGCGGGAACGCTGAAAGAGGATCTGGCGGATGCCGGGGACCTCTTTGCCTCTCTTCCCGATCGGGGAGGACTCGGGGTGAAGGGGGAACTGGAAGTGTTGGGTCCGGTCGCATCGCCCATTGCCCGCATCAAGGATAGATATCGGTTTCGCTGCATGATAAAATATCGGGGAAGCGCGCAGGCGTCGGAGATCGTCGGCCTTGCCTCGTCAGCCTTCGACGAGGAGTGCGCGAAGGACCAGCTCCAGATCAGCATCGACGTGGATCCTCTCATGCTCATGTAGTCTTTTTCCCGCGTTTCGCAGCATGAAGGAGCCTCACCCCCAATACACATTTGTAGAAACGAGAGGAAGGTGGTTGGCATGGCCATCCGCATCATTGTAAAACATCCCGATCCGGTGCTCCGCGATAAGGCGAAGCCCATTCCGAAGATTACCCCTAACATTCAGAAGCTGCTCGACGACATGGCTGATACGATGTACGACGCTCCAGGAGTGGGCTTGGCCGCTCCTCAGATCGGCATCCTGAAACGTGCGATCGTCATGGACGTCGGAGACGAGCATGGTCTTATCCAACTCGTGAATCCCGAGATCACCTACCGGGAAGGCGAACAGCTCGGGCCCGAAGGCTGCTTGAGCATTCCGGGTCTTCAAGGCGATGTGAAGCGAGCCCAGAAGGTACGGGTCAAGGGCTGGGATCGCGAAGGCAACGAGGTTGAGATTGAAGGAACCGATCTGCTCGCTCGCTGCATTCAGCACGAAGTCGATCATCTGAACGGAGTGCTCTTCACGGACGTGGCCGTGAAGGTCTACGACGAACCAAGGGATGACGAGGAGGAAGGAGGCCGTTCATGAACCGAGTGAAGATTCTGTTCATGGGGACCCCTGACTTTGCGATTCCTTCGCTTCGGGTTCTTCTGGAAGAAGGCCACGAGGTAGTCGGAGTCGTCACGCAGCCGGATCGCCCGAAGGGGCGCAAACGCGTGCTGACGCCTACGCCGGTGAAGGAGGTGGCGCTGGAGTATGGCTTGCCTGTGCTCCAGCCCGAACGCCTCCGTCGACCGGAAGGAGTGGCGGAGGTCGCGAAGCTGGAACCGGACCTCATTGTGACGGCCGCCTATGGGCAGATTTTGCCGAAGGCTGTTCTGGACCTGCCGAGACTGGGTTGCATCAATGTGCACGGCTCGCTGCTCCCCCGTTACCGGGGCGGTGCGCCTATTCAGTATGCGGTCATGAACGGCGATGCCGAGACCGGGGTTACCCTCATGTACATGGCCGAGGGGCTCGATACCGGCGACATGATCAGCAAAGTCGTCATTCCCATTCACGATGAAGATACCGCTGGGACGATTTTTGACAAGCTGAGCGTGGAAGGCGCGGAGCTCTTGCGCCGCACGCTTCCCGATCTCATCGCGGGTCGGGTGACGGCGGTTCCCCAAGATGAGGACGCCGCCACTTATTCACCTACCATCAAGCGGGAGGACGAGCTTCTTGACTGGTCTCGTTCGGCTCGCGAGCTCTTCAATCAGATCCGCGGCTTGAACCCTTGGCCGGTTGCTTACACGCACTTGAATGGCGAGGTGCTCAAGGTTTGGGCGGCTGCGCCTCCGACCGGACAAGCTTCGTTGGAGCAAGCCCCAGGAACGGTCCTCACGGTGAAGGGGAACGGCATTGAAGTGGCGACCGGCAGCGGGACGCTCTGGCTTACGCAGGTGCAGCCCTCCGGCAAGAAGGCGATGGACGCCGCTGCTTTCGGCCGCGGAGGCGGCATTCACCCGGGCGACGTGCTGGGAGCCGCAGCCCCAACGGAAGGAGCGGATGAGGCATGACGGAGCGCAGCAAGACGAAGGGGAGCGGACCGTCTCCCTCGAAGAGAGCCGCTTCCGGCTCGCCGCGTCCGAATGCAAGCCGCGGGGCGGTTACGGCACGGGAAGCCGCCCTGGACATCCTGACGCGCGTGGAGAAGGATCGCTCCTACAGCAACCTGCTGCTCGGCAGCACGCTGGAGAAGCTGTCCTTGTCGCGCGCTGACGCAGGGCTTGTTACCGAGCTCGTATACGGAACGATTCAACGAAAAAATACGCTCGATTATGAGCTGCAGCGATTCGTCAAGGGTGGGCTGGTCAAGCTTGAGCCGTGGGTGTTGAGCCTGCTTCGCATGAGCTTTTACCAGCTCCTCTTTTTGGACCGGATCCCTGAGCATGCGGTGGTTAGCGAAGCGGTTAACCTCACAAAGCGGCGAGGACATACCGGGATTTCAGGCATGGTGAATGCCGTGCTACGCAATGCGATGCGGCAAAAGGACAAGCTGTTGAAGTGGGACGGGCTGCCTCCGGTGAAGCGTCTCTCGCTGGCTGAATCTCATCCCGAATGGCTGGTCAAGCGGTATCGCGATCGACTGGGGGAAGAGGCGGCGCAAGCGGTGCTCGCCGCGAACAATGAATCGCCGCACGCAAGTGCGCGAGTGAACCGGATCAAGGCGGAGCCGGAGCTTGTCCGCGAAAGCCTGGTTTCGGCCGGGCTGGAGGTCCGGCCGTCGGTGCTTCCGGTTCCGGGACTGGTGGTCGAGAGCGGCGGAAGCCTCGCGAAGTCGGACGGGTTCCAGCAGGGGACGATCAGCATTCAGGACGAGAGCTCCATGCTTGTTGCTGAGGCGCTGGCGCCGGAACCCGGCATGCGGGTGCTCGATTGCTGCGCAGCTCCTGGTGGCAAGACGGCTCATTTGGCTGAATTGATGCTCAACCGCGGGGAAGTGGTCTCCTGTGACGTCCATCCTCATAAGGAGGCGCTCATTCAGGCGCAGGCCGATCGGCTAGGACTCGATATCGTGAAGACCGTCATCTCGGATGCACGGGAGCTTGGCCGTTTATTCCCGGCTGAGAGCTTCGATCGCATCCTGCTTGATGCCCCGTGCTCGGGCATTGGGGTCATTCGCCGCAAGCCGGAGCTGAAGTGGACCAAGCGAGAGGAAGAGATCGCGGAGCTGGCCAAGCTTCAGGAGGAGCTTCTCGAAGCCGTCCACGGGCTCTTGAAGCCGGGAGGCGTTCTCGTCTACAGCACGTGCACCACGGAGCCGGAGGAGAACATCGAGCAGGTGGAGCGCTTCGTTCAGCATCACCCGGACTTTGCGCTGCAGCCGTTTCCGGAGCTGCTTCAAGCGGGCTTTGCCCGCATCCAGCCTTCCGCAGGCGATGGTACTGGAGCGGTTTCTGGAGAGACTCGTCGCCCCGGCGAGGAGCGGCTTGCCTCTCTTCGGACGCAGGTGAAAGCCGGAGCGCTCCAGCTCTTGCCAAGTGATTTTGGCACCGACGGCTTTTTCATCGCCCGATTGGGCAAAGCCTCCAACCTATGATAAAATAAAGGGATGAACGAAGGCCCATTCTGCTTTCAACGGCAGGGAGGAGCCTTCGGCAATCTTGCAACTAGGTGGGATCCTGTGAAACCGTTCATCTATGATTTAACATATGAGGATTGGCAAGCTTGGACGAAGGAGAACGGAGAGCCCGGCTTTCGTGCGGGCCAAATCTTCGACTGGCTGTACGTCAAGCGCGTCAGCCGCTTTGAAGAGATGACCAACCTGTCCAAATCGCTTCGCGACAAGCTGGCCGATCAGTTCCAGTTTGTGGCGCTGAATGAAATCGCCAAGCAAGCCTCCCAAGACGGAACGGTAAAATTCCTGTTCGAACTGCAGGACAAGAATGCCATCGAGACCGTCATTATGAAGCACGAATACGGCAACAGCGTCTGTGTCACGACACAGGTGGGCTGCCGCGTCGGCTGCACCTTCTGTGCCTCGACCCTCGGCGGCTTGAAGCGCGACCTCTCCCCGGGCGAAATCATTGCCCAGGTGGTGAAGGCGCAGCAGATGCTGGACGAGACGGGAGAACGCGTCAGCAGCATCGTGGTGATGGGGATCGGCGAGCCGTTCGAGAACTACGATGCCACGATGAAGTTCCTCCGAGTGATGATTCACGAGAAGGGGCTTGCCATCGGGCAGCGCCACATCACCGTCTCGACAAGCGGGATCGCCCCGAACATCATTCGTTTCGCGGATGAGGATACCCAGATCAACCTGGCGCTGTCCATTCACGCGCCGAACGATGCTCTGCGCTCGAAGCTGATGCCGGTCAATCGCCGTTTTCCGCTTGCGGAGGTCATTGAAGCCTGCAAGTATTACGTGGAGAAGACCGGAAGGCGTATCACGTTTGAGTATGCGCTGATGGGCGGTGTCAACGATCAGAAGGAGCATGCGGAAGAATTGGCGGCTCTCCTGAAGGAGCATGTTCCGCTCAGCCACGTGAACCTGATTCCGGTGAATCATGTGCACGAACGCAAATACACGCGCACCTCACGAAATGACATCTTTGAATTCCAGCGCACGCTGGAGCGCGGCAAAATCAACGCGACGATCCGTCGGGAGCAAGGAAGCGACATCGCGGCAGCATGCGGACAGTTGCGTGCCAAACATATGGATTCAAGTGCCAAGAGGTGATGGGGATGAAGACAGCCAGCAGAACCGACATCGGCAACGTCCGGGTCGTGAATGAGGATCGGGCTTTGGTTGTGCCCGAGCTTCAAGGGTTTACTCTGGCCATCGTGGCGGATGGAATGGGGGGGCATCAAGCGGGAGATACGGCCAGCCAATTGGCGGTGGAGCTCATTCACCAGCAATTGCTCGACATTGGCGAGGATGAAACCCGAGTGAGCTACGAGGAGCGGCTGCACGAAGCCATTGTAGCGGCCAACTCGCGGATCTACGAGATGGCGCGTACGCAAGAGCAGTTCAACGGCATGGGCACAACAGTCGTTCTAGCCTTGGCTGATAAATCTGGCCTGCTTGTAGCGCATATCGGCGACAGCCGGGCTTATCTGTATCAGGACGGCCAGCTCTCGCAATTAACGGAGGATCACTCCCTCGTGTACGAGCTGGTTCGATCCGGTCAGCTCACCAAGGAGGAAGCCGAGAAGCACCCTCGGCGCAATGTACTCATTCGCGCGCTTGGTACCGATCGCACCGTGGATGTCGACATCCGCTATTATCCATGGAAGCCCGGTGACATCGCCCTGCTCTGCAGCGACGGCTTGAGCGGTATGGTTTCCGGACCCAAGATCGCTGAACTTCTTGCCGGAGGCCCCCGCGACTTGGAAAAGACAGCGGATGCCCTGGTGGAGCTGGCGCTCGCTGAGGGCGGAGACGACAACATTACGGTGGTGCTGCTGGAGAATGCTCCGGCAGAGCCCGCTCAGGTAGGAGGATAACGATGATCGGTCAGACACTAGCCGGACGTTACGAAATCCTTGACCGGGTAGGCGGAGGAGGCATGGCCCTCGTCTATAAAGCGCGTGACATTCTCCTCAACCGGATTGTCGCCGTCAAGGTTCTCCGCCCCCAGTTCGTCCATGACGAAGAATTCATTCAACGATTTCGAAGGGAAGCCCAATCGGCGGCTGCCCTGTCTCATCCCAACATAGTCAGCATCTACGATGTCGGACAAAGGGAAGACATCCATTACATTGTCATGGAGTACGTAGAAGGATATACCCTGAACGATCTCATCAAGGAAAGAGCCCCCTTGCAGGTAGAGGAAGCGGTCAACATTTCTTCCCAAATCTGCGACGCCCTTGACCACGCGCATGGCAATCAGATTATCCACCGCGACATCAAACCGCACAACATCCTGATCGGCCGCAACGGGCGGGTCAAGGTGACGGATTTCGGGATTGCCCGTGCCGGTTCTTCCTCCAGCATTACGCAAACCGGCTCCGTGGTGGGCTCTGTGCATTATTTCTCGCCTGAACATGCCAAGGGAACGGCTGCGGGTGCCAAGTCCGACTTGTATTCGCTCGGCATCGTTCTCTATCAGATGCTCACGGGACGGCTGCCCTTTTCCGGGGAAAGCCCGGTGAGCGTAGCGCTTAAGCACCTTCAAGAGAATGTTGAGGAACCTCGCAAGGTGAACCCCCTCATTCCCCAGAGCGTCGAGAACATCATTCTCAAGGCGATGCGCAAGAACCCCGAGGATCGGTATCGGTCCGCAAAGGAAATGCTCTCGGATTTGGAAACCTGCTTGCGGCCCGAGCGCCGGAATGAGCCGAAGCGGATCTTCCAGGAGATCGATGAGGAGGATGAGGAGAGAACCCGTGTCGTTCCTGCCATTCGGCCGGATGCGCACTACGGGGCTGCTCGCAAGGAGAAGGAAGAGTTTCGTTCCTCCTCTCCCAAGACACCGCCTCCGAAGAAAAAGGCTTGGGTGAAGCCGACGGTGTGGGGAGCGATCTTCGTCATCGTGGTCGTGGCGCTTCTGATCACGGCCAATCAGGTCAAAAAGATGGCGGCACCGGAGGACATTCTCATTCCAGACGTGACCGGAAAAGTCTATGAAGAAGCTGTTCAGATTCTGGAGGCTTCTCAACTGAAGGCAAACCGAAATGATGTGAGCGACCCCAAGGTGGAGAAGGATCACGTGATCAGCCAGACCCCGAACGGCGGTCCGGACTCCATGAAGGTCAAGCCGAACTTCGTGGTCCAGCTCAATGTGAGCACGGGTCCTGATTCCGTCCAAATTGAGGATTATACCGGGCGCAAGCTGGAGGATGTTGTTGCCGCCTTGGTCGCGCTGGGGATGGATAAGGAGAGAATTACCGAAGAACCGGAATTCTCAGATAAGGAAGAGGGGACCATCCTGGAGCAGTCCATCAAAGGGGGAGATCCCTTCAACCCGTTGAAGGACAGCATTACGTTCAAGACCAGCCAGGGCCGGGAAGTCGCCACCATGCCCAACCTGGTGGGCAAGAAGCTCGCTGTCGCCCGGGAAATGCTGGCTGCCCGCGGCCTAAAGGTCCTCGACAGCAACGTTGTCAAGCGAGCGAACTTCAACCAGCCGGAAGGCACGGTGTTTGAGCAGCATCCGTATAACGAAGGAGACGAGGTGGATGCAGGAGCAACCAACATCACCTTGTACGTCTCGACGGGACGTCCGTCGGATGCAGCGGATTGGTCGATTGACCTCCCGATTCCGCCCGCTACGGCAGGGAAGTCTTCTACCGTACGCATTGAGGTCAGCGACGCTCAATCGGATAACCGAATTGTGTTGACGAAGCAGATCAAGGAAGAGACGGTCATGAACGTGCCGTTTACCGTGACGAAGGATATCCCGGCAAAGATCATGGTGTTCCGTGACAACGGCTTGTTCTTGCAGCAAACCTTTACGTACCAGAACTACCTCGACTCCAAGGCAGTGCCCACGACGCCTCCGCCTGTGTCTACTCCGACTCCAAGTTCAGAGCCGTCGGACACGGCCTCTGCAACGCCCACGGGGGAAGCGACACCGGCATCCGGCGAAGTGAGTCCTGATCCGACCGTGAAGGGAAACTAATATGGCAAAAGGCTTGATTGTCAAGGCTCTGAGCGGGTACTACTACGTGCTTCCGGATGGCGAACAGCCGAGCAAGGATGCGTTCGTGCAGTGCCGGGCCAGAGGAATCTTCAAGAAACAAAAAGTAAGCCCCCTTGTCGGGGATCAGGTGGACTACAGCCTGACCGAGAATGGGGAGGGGATCATCGATGCGATCGGAGATCGAATGAGCGAGCTCATTCGGCCTCCGATCTCCAATGTAGAGCTGGCTGTCCTGGTCTTCTCGGTCCAGGAGCCTGCCTTCAATGTTCAGCTTCTGGACAAGTTTCTCGTCCATATCGAGAAAGAAAGACTCACCACCATCATCGTGCTGACGAAGACCGATCTTCTTCCGGAGGATACGGGATGGAGGAAGGAGATCGAGCCTTATCGGGAGATGGGCTATGAGGTCTACCTGACGAGCTCGAAGCAGCACCTCGGCGTGGAAGAAGTGCGGGAACGACTGACCGGCGCGGTCAGCGTATTTGCAGGACAATCCGGCGTCGGCAAATCCTCGCTGGTCAACGCCTTGCTCCCGGGACTCTCGCTCGCCACGGACGAAATCAGCCAGCGCCTGGGTCGCGGCAAGCACACGACCCGCCATGTGGAGCTGATTCCGCTGTCGGGCGGCTGGGTGGCGGATACGCCGGGGTTCAGCCAGCTTGATTTTACCGGCTTGGAGGCCGAGGACTTGTCCGAATGCTTCCGGGACCTACACGTCTATGCACCGGCTTGCCGCTTCCGGGGGTGCCTTCATCACAAGGAGCCGGATTGCGCGGTGCGCACGGCTGTGGAAGAGGGCAAATTGGCATCTTGGCGGTATGAGCATTATTTGCAATTTCTGACGGAAATCAAGGAACGGAAACGGAGGTACTAGCTTGCACCCTTTGCGAATTGCCCCATCGATCCTCTCCGCTGATTTTTCCAGGCTGGGGGATGAAATCCGCGAAGCTGAGCAGAGCGGAGCGGACTGGATCCACATCGACATCATGGACGGGCACTTTGTTCCCAATCTCACCTTCGGACCTGGCATCGTGAAGGCTATACGCCCGCTGACGAAGCTTCCGTTCGATGTTCATCTTATGATCGAGAATGCGGATGCGTATATCCCCGAATTCGCCAAAGCTGGCGCCGATTATATCACGGTTCATGCCGAGGCATGTACGCATCTGAACCGAACGCTGCAGTTGATCCGGGATCACGGGGTCAAGCCGGGGGTTGTCCTGAATCCGGCCACTCCGATCGAGTGGATTCAGCATGTGCTCGCAGACGTAGAGCTGGTTCTCCTCATGACCGTCAACCCGGGCTTCGGAGGACAATCCTTCCTGCCTTCTGTCGTGCCGAAGATCAAGCAGCTCCGCGAGCGGCTTGATGCACAGGGCCTTTCACACGTCCACATTGAAGTGGACGGAGGCATTACAGCAGAGACGGCAAGAATTGTCTCGGAAGCGGGAGCGGACGTTCTGGTGGCCGGCAACGCCGTCTTCGGTCAAGCGGATCGTACCGAAGCGATGCGGCTCATTCGGGAAGGAGGAGCTCGCCGTGCGTAAAACACTGGAGTTTATCGGATATGCGCTCGGCATCTCCATCGGCCTTTTCCTGTTCACGCTGATCCCCAATTTCTTTAAATATGCGTTCTCGCTCGGGGCTTTGTACCTGGGCTACCAGTTTTACAAGAGAAACGAAGGCTGGGGCATGCGCATCGCGATGATCGTCACGTCCATCGCGCTTGCCCTTCTCTTTTCCGTGGTCTACACGGCTCTGGCTTACGTGAATGGGTGGTACATCAACCCCATTTACCTGCACGGAGTAGAGGGGAAGTAATCATGGGAGTGGTGTTTGAACAAACACGCTCGCTAGGCATATCCGGCATTCGTCGGACATAAAATGGGTTGCAGGAGCGTAGAGCGCTTAGGCAGCCCGTTTTTTTATGGGGAGAAGCAGGCGGCGGTGCAGAAGCGTGAGGCGAGGGACCGGGCAAAGGGTGCAGGTACGATTCTGGCGATCGGAGGCGGTTGACTCATGAAGTTTTATACGATCAAGCTTCCCAAATTTATCGGGGGAATGGTCAAGGCGCTGCTGAACACCTTCAGCAAAAACCATTGAAGCGATGGCGGAAAAAAGGCCGTAAGAACGGCAAAAAGCACCTGGAAGCCAGGTGCTTTTAATCGTTCGGATTGGTTGTTCATCCAAAGGAAAGTTACACGCGGGTAACTTTGCCGGCCTTGAGGGCGCGGGTGCTAACATAAACGCGTTTGGGCTTGCCGTCGACGAGAATGCGCACTTTTTGCACATTGACGCCCCAGGAACGCTTCGTTTTGTTGTTCGCGTGGGAAACGTTGTTGCCGGTCTTCGGCGATTTGCCGGTTACAAAGCATTTGCGAGACATTTGTTACACCTCCTTAAGACTCATCCGGAGAAAGTCCGATCATCATCATGGGTTACATCAAGAAAAACATACTAGAACATAATAGCATAGCCAAAATCGGGTAGTCAACAGCCCGCCTGGGTTTTTCGGCCGGATTCCACTGTGTGAATTTGCATTTCCTTCTTGTATTGATTATAGTACAATGGGAGTTAATCCCGAAACTAGATGAAACAAAGGTGATGGAAATAATGCCGATCGAGCTTACTTACGAGAAAGGAAAAGTGCATGTAGCAGACCAGGTTGTAGCGGTGCTCGCCGGTTCTGCGGCACTTGATTGCTATGGGCTTGTGGGCATGGCCTCCCGCAAGCAGTTCATGGACGGTATTTCCGAACTGCTCGGGCGTGAGAACCTGAGCCGCGGCGTCGAAATCCGCTATGAATCCGACGGGCTGCACATCGACCTCTACATCATTGTGAGTTATGGAACGAAGATTTCCGAAGTCGCGCACAATGTGCAAAACCGGGTAAAATACGTATTGAATGAAGTGTTTGGCCTGAAAGTCGATTTCGTCAATATCATTGTGCAGGGCGTACGCGGTGTCTGACCCTACCGGAAGGAGATATTTACTTGAGTAAGCGCTTTACAGTCTTAAATGGAACCGACTTTGCTCAGATGGTGATCGCGGGAGCCGGTAATCTGCGAAACAACGTGAATAACGTGAACGCACTCAACGTCTTCCCCGTTCCGGATGGAGACACCGGTACCAACATGAACCTGACAATGACCTCGGGTATGGAGGAAATGAAACGGAAGCCGTCCACGGAGATCGGCAAGTCTGCCGATGCGCTGTCCAAGGGCTTGCTCATGGGCGCGCGCGGAAACTCGGGCGTGATTTTGTCCCAGCTGTTCCGCGGATTCGCCAAATCCGTCCAGCCGCATGCGGAAGTAACTCCTGCCCAATTTGCTCAAGCGCTGCAGCAGGGGGTGGATACCGCCTACAAAGCGGTTGTGAAGCCGGTTGAGGGAACGATCCTTACCGTTGCCAAAGAAACGGCCAAGCATGCGCTGTACGTTTCGCGACGTACCACGGATCTGGTTGAGCTCATGACGGAAGTCTGCACGGCCGCAAGACAATCTCTTGCCAAAACGCCGGATCTCCTTCCCGTACTGAAGCAGGTTGGCGTGGTGGATGCCGGCGGGCAAGGCCTTCTGTGTGTTTACGAAGGGTTCCTCGCAGCCCTCACCGGCGAAGCGGCTCCGGTCGTTGAGCTGCAGGAAAAGCAGTTGGAAGCGCCGAAGGCAGAAGAATTTGCTCCACATGGTGGAACGGCTCAATCGATGCTGGCTACCGAAGATATCGAGTTTGGCTATTGCACCGAATTTATCATCAAGCTGACTCCTGAGAAGATGAAGGGGCGTTCCTTCGATGAGCATGCCTTCCGGGCGAAGCTCAGCGAGATGGGAGACTCCTTGCTCGTCGTAGCCGATGACGATCTCGTCAAAATCCACGTGCATGCGGAATACCCCGGCACGGTCATGAATCACGCGATGACGTTTGGGGATTTAACCCGGATCAAGATCGAGAACATGCGGGAGCAGCACACCCACATTCTCATGAGCAGCGAATACGATCCGCATTATGCCGCACCGGGTGCACCGGCAACGGATACCATTCGTCGAGAAATCGCCGTTGAAGCTCCGATAACCGAGGAGCTGCCAGAGCCGATTCCGACGACTTCTACGGTGGAAGAGCTTCCGCAGGTTCCGTTTGGATTTGTTGCCGTCGCCATGGGGGACGGCATCTCGGAGATTTTCCAAAGCCTCGGCGTCGATGTGGTCATCTCCGGCGGACAGACGATGAATCCGAGCACGGAAGATATCGTTCATGCCATTGAACAGGTTCCGGCGGATACGGTCTACGTGTTCCCGAACAACTCGAATATTATCATGGCCGCCAAGCAGGCGAAGGATCTTCTGGAGGACCGCGAAGTGGTGGTCATTCCCACGAAGACCGTACCGCAGTGCATGGCTGCTCTCGTTGCATTCCAGGAAGGCTCCTCAGCAGAGGCGAACACGGAAACGATGAGCAAAGTAATCGAGCAAGTGATCTCCGGTCAAGTGACCCATGCTGTTCGCGATACCGCCATTGACGGAATCGCCATCACGGAAGGCGATTACCTGGGCATTCGCGACGGGAAGATTGTGGTTTCCAAGCCGGATCTGATTGAAGCTTCCTGCGCCCTTCTCGACAGCATGCTCGAGAACGGCGGAGAAATTGTCACCTTCCTGACCGGCGAAGACGCCCGTGAAGAAGAGACAGCTCGACTGGCTGAATACGTGGCGGACAAGTACCCGGATGCCGAAGTGGAAGTCCATACGGGTGGACAGCCGCTCTATCCTTACCTGTTCGCAGTGGAATAAGGGGTGACGGTATGAGCAAGGTTCGCGTGGTTACCGACAGCACGGCAGATATTCCTGAAGAGATCCGCAAACGGCTTGATATCGAAGTGGTTCCCCTGAAGGTGCATGTTGGCACTGAGACGTACCGGGATACCGGTTCCATTTCCCCGAAAGAGTTCTATGAGCGCTTCGGGGAGTCGCCGCAGCCTTGGAAGTCTTCGCAGCCGACACCGGTTGATTTTCTTGCCAAGTACCAATCGTTGACGCGCGAAGATCCGAATACAGCCATTATTTCGATTCATCTCTCTTCGGCCCTCAGCGGTACGTATCAATCGGCGCTTCTTGCTAAGTCGAGAATGGACGAGAAGAAGGACATCACGGTGATCGATTCCCGCAAAGCGTCCTTTGGCACCGGCATTCGCGTTGTGCGTGCTGCCGAAGCAGCGCAAGCGGGCAAGAGCAAAGAGGAGATTCTAGCCCTTCTACAGGAATTGGACGAAAAGAGCTCCCTCTACTTCCTCGTGAACTCGTTGCAGCATCTTCATAAGGGAGGCCGCATCGGCAAGGCTGCTGCGGTTCTCGGCTCCCTCTTGCATATCAAGCCGATCCTGTCCATCGATGATGAGGGCGTGATCACTTGGGTAGACAAAGTGCGGGGTCATCGCAAGGCGATGCATCGCATTCTTGAGCTGCTGCTTGAGAAATGGAGTCCGACGGAACCGATCGAGGTCGGGATTTCCCACGGGGATGCGCTTCACGAAGCCGAAAAGCTCAGTGCGCTGATCAATCGTCATTTTAATGTGAAACGGACAACCTTTACTTGGGTAGGCCCGGCAGTGGGCAGCCACTCGGGGCCCGGAACGGTTGCTCTGTTTGTCATCAAAGCATGAGCATGGACTTATATGTCAAACCTGTCCGTGAAGTTCACGGAATAGGCCCGCAAAAGGCGGAGGACCTCAGCGCACTGGGGATCTCCTCCGTCGGCGGGCTTCTTGATTATTTCCCGTTCCGCTACGAGGACTATCGACTTCGTGATTTAGCGGAGGTCAAGGATGGCGAGAAGGTAACTGTCGAGGGGAAGATCTACGGGGAACCCGTTATGCAAATGATGGGACGCACGAAGTCGAGAATGACCTGTCGGGTGATGGTCGATTCCTTCCTGGTGTCGACCGTCTGGTTTAACCGTCATTTTCTGAAAGACAAGCTGCGGCCGGGAACGGAGATCGTATTGACGGGCAAATGGGATTCCCGTCGGTTGCAGCTTACGGTGTCGGAATCGGAATTTCCCGGTAAGGCCGATGGGCGAACGGGAACCTTGCAACCGGTATATTCGGTCGGAGGTTCCATTACATTAAGCTGGCTTAGACGAATGATCGGGCAAGCCCTCAAGCAATTCGGGGCGATGATTGAGGAGAATCTTCCAAAGGAGCTGTGCACCCAATACGATTTTATGGCACGGCGCCAAGCGATCGCCCTGCTTCATCAGCCAGGCAGCCTGGAGGAAGGCGCCCGGGCCCGGAAGAGGATCGTCTATGAGGAATTCTTCTTTTTTCAATTGAAAATGCAAGCCTATCGCGCCTTGACCCGCAAACGGGCGGATGGGATTGCTCATCCGGTGGATCTTCCGGCGGTGCGCGCCTTTGTCAAAACCTTGCCCTTCCGGCTCACGGACTCTCAATTGAAGGTAATTGCGGAAATTTTGGAGGATCTCCAAGCTCCGGCCTGCATGAATCGTCTCCTCCAGGGGGACGTCGGCTCGGGCAAGACTGTAGTCGCAGCAGTGGCTCTGTATGCCGTGGTGAAGGCAGGGGGGCAAGGCGCTCTCATGGTTCCTACCGAAATTCTGGCCGAGCAGCATCGGCGTTCGTTGGCCAAGCTGTTCGAGCCCTACGGCATTCAGGTTTCTCTCCTGACGGGCAGCTTGACGGCTCGAGAACGGAGGGAGACGCTCGCCTCTCTGCAGATGGGGATGACCGATATCGTCGTCGGCACGCATGCGCTCATTCAGGATGATATCTTTTTCCGAAACCTTGGGCTTGTTGTCACCGATGAGCAGCACCGATTTGGGGTGAACCAACGGGCGGTATTGCGGCGCAAGGGAATGAACCCGGATATCCTCAGCATGACGGCCACGCCGATACCACGCACGCTCGCGATCACCGCTTTTGGGGATCTGGATGTTTCTACGCTTCAGGAGCTGCCCAAGGGCCGCTTGCCTATTGATACCTATTCGGTCGGGCACCATATGTTGGAACGCATCATGGCATTTATCGCGAAGGAAGTGGACAAGGGGCGGCAAGCCTATATCATCTGTCCGCTCATTGAAGAATCCGAAAAGCTGGATGTGCAGAATGCCCTCGACCTGCATGCGGAGCTCACCCATTCGTTCCCGCGATTGAAGGTAGGCCTTTTGCACGGGCGGATGGTCCCGGCCGAGAAGGATGCGGTCATGGCAGACTTTGCGGAGAACCGGGTGCAGGTGCTCGTCTCGACGACCGTGATTGAGGTTGGGGTGGACGTGCCCAATGCCACCGTCATGGTCATCTATGACGCGGATCGGTTCGGCCTCTCTCAGCTCCATCAGCTGCGGGGACGCGTGGGTCGAGGGGAGCATCAATCCTATTGCATTCTCATCGCGGAGCCGAAGAGCGAGACGGGCAAGGAACGGTTGCGTGCCATGACGGAGACAAACGATGGCTTTGAAATTGCTCGGAAGGATTTGGAGCTGCGCGGCCCGGGTGATTTCTTCGGAACGAAGCAGAGCGGGCTTCCTGAATTCAAGGTTGCGGATCTCATGGCTGATTTCGAGGTGCTGGAAAATGCCCGGGATGATGCGGCGGCTTTGGTAAGCCGCTCTGATTTTTGGACTGGAGCCGATTATCTGGAGCTGCGGCGGTTCCTGGAGCGGGAAGGCATTTTGGGTGGGGAATGGCTGGATTGATCCCGCTTCTTTTTTCCCGGACTTCCACATAAAGTGGAATGTACGGGAGGTGCATACATGAGTTACTTGAATTACGGCATTGATCAAGCACTGGTTGAACGGATTAAGCTGAAAATGAAAAATCCGCTGGTCAAGGAGAGGGTGAAGGCGGAGGTGAGCAGCCTCACGAAATTTCACCTCCAGGATTCAGCCCAAGTCGCCCGCCTGGTCAGCCGTCTCTCCGGAGTTCTCGGCGAAAGCTTGAATGAAAGACAGCGAAACGGCATCATCCGTTTCGTGCTCGATCAGAAGATCGATCCGAACAACACGTTTCATCTCTTGCGCTTATGGGGGATGTTCCGTTAACGCTTTGATTGCCCTGCTCAACGACCAGCCGCTGGCCGTTTCTCCTGTATTAACGGGGGAAACGGCTTTTTTTGTGCATCTGGACGGTCGCCTGCTCTCGTAGCAAAGCCCCTGCCCTTGACATACATAAATAGAAAACGATATCGGAGGCAGCTATGGAAAAGCGATCCGTTTTGGCGAATAACAAGCTGACGAAGACCAAGTACCTGCTCGATCATCCGCAGTTGAAAGAGTACGTGCCCGACACGATCAGTGAATCGAAGGGCAATCTCCATGCTTATTTGACGCGTTATCGTACCGTGTATGTGAAGCCCAACAATGGAACGGGCGGACGAGGGATCATTCGGGTCAAGATTGCAAGAGACGGAGCCTATGTCTTTCAGTTGAAGGATAAGAAGCTGCAATTTCGCACATATGACGGTCTCTATAAGGCTATAGAGCCCATAACAACCCGCAAGGTCCACCTCATCCAAAAAGGAATTCCTCTGTTGAAAATAAAGGGTCGCCCGTTCGATATCCGCGTCATGGTGCAGAAGGAGGAGACCGGCAGTTGGATTCATACCGGAACGATCGCTCGCATTGCTCGCCCGAAGCTCGTGGTGACGAATTATCACAGCGGAGGAACTCCGATCGAGTTGGAGAAACTGCTGATTCATTTTTTACCTCCGAAGAGAGTAAAGGTTTATATGAAGAAGCTGGAGGCCCTCGGGGTTCAGATTGCGGAGCACATGGAGGAAGGGTATCCGTTTGTGACAGCCATCGGCGTGGACATCGGGCTGGATGCAGCGCTCCGGCCGTGGATCATTGAAGTCAATACTCGGCCGGATCCCTTCATCTTCAAGACGTTAAAGGACAAACGGGTGTTCAATCGGATCTATCGATACATTCGTATGAATCGCTCGCCCCGGCCCGAACGAATCGAGCATACGGAGACGGTGGCTCCAGTGGCTGTTGATCCAGCGGAGGGGGGCGAGAACGCATGAAAAAGCCGATCATCGGAATTCTCGTTTATCGAGATGGTCTTTCCTTCAGCGAGCCGAGCTATTTTCGCGACCTTTCGCAAGCAGGGGAGAGATTGGGCGCAGAGGTTTTTCTTTTTTCGCCAACCGATATCCGGTTGCAAACCCGTGAAATTCGCGGCTTTAAGGCGGGACCGGACGGCAGTTGGAGCCATCGCCTCTACCCTTGGCCGGATGTGGTCATCGACCGGCATCGGCGCTCCGGAAGCGAGTATATGAAAATTCGCACATCCACTTTGTTCCGGTATGCTAACAATCGGTTTACGAACAAATGGAACATCACGCAAATTTTCATGCGGGAGCCCAAAATCGCGCGCTGGATGCCGGAAACGATCGAATATTCGAGTACGGACCTTCAGCAGATGATAAAAAGGCATCCTCTGCTCTATATCAAACCCGGCAACGGTACTGGGGGAAGTAGCATCGTGCGGCTTAAGCGAACTGGGAGCGGCTATGAAGTGACCGCGCGCAGCCGGACGCTTACCAAGAGCCGAAGGGTTTTTGGCCGCTTCGCGGAGCTGAAGGACTGGATGAACCGTTGGACAGTCAAGGAGAGCATTCGCGGCGGAATCTTCATGATCCAGCAAGGAATCGACCTCAGCCTGGTCGAGGGAAGGGTGACGGACGCCCGTCTTTTGATTCAGAAGACGGAAAACGGCGACTGGGACATTACCGGAATGGGCATGCGGATCGGGGCGGTCGGAAGCTCCACCTCAAACCTGCACGGAGGCGGGAAGGCGGCTACGTTTGATTCGGTGGTCGGCAGACGCTTCGGATCGGAAAAGGCGGGAATGATTCGCAAGGAATGCCATGAGCTTGCCCGGGAAGTGGTCCGGGTCATCGAATCCCGCTTCGGGTCCATGATGGAGTTCGGGATCGACATCGGCATCGACGTGAACGGGAAAGTATGGCTCATCGAGGTGAACCCCAAACCCGGACGCGACCTCTTCAAAAGCATTGGGGATCGCTCTTTATACCGAACGACGGTGGAACGGCCCATCCGGTACGCCATGCATCTGGCTCAGGAGGAAGAGAAGTAGCGGCTAAGCGGCGGAAGGAGGATACTCATGACGAACCAGAAGGTGTTGATTACGCATACCTCCGGAAGCGAGGAGGGAGTGTTCTACCTCGGCGGAACCCTTGCCAAGAAGTGGACGCTGCAAAGCGGCACGATCGTTACCGTGAAGCTCGGGAGCCGTGAGCGGTTGCTGAAGCTTGTGGTGGAACCGAAGGGGAGCACGCTCCGTCTTCATCCATCAGCAGCCGGTTTCTTTGGCCTCCCCAGCGGGATAGCGCTCGGCATTCGCTACCAGGCATCGTCGCAGACGCTGCAGCTCGGGCCGGTACTGGCCGTCTTGATGCGGAAGATTACCGCCAGCGAGGTGCGTCCGTTCGGCAATGTAACCGGCTTTGCCCAAGAGCTTACCGAGGCGGGCAAAAAGCTCGGGGTTTTTGTTTTCTTTTTGTCGGCGGAACAACTCCCGGGTCCTTCCTTGACGGTTCAGGGCTGGAGCTATGCCGGGGGCAGTTGGCGAAAAGGAAGCTTTCCTTATCCCGATGCGGTCTACAATCGGATTACTTCGCGGATCATTGAGAAATCACCAGGCGTTCAAAACTTCTTTTCCACGGTTAAGGCTCGAACGGGAAAGCCTGTTTTCAACGAACGCTATTTGAATAAAGCAGAGGTGTTTGAGGCTCTTCGGAAGGAGAAGCTCATCACGGCCTATTTGCCTCAATCGATCATGCTATTGAACACGGCCCAAGTTAAGGGAATGCTTGCGAAACATGCCGTCGTTTTTCTGAAGCCGATCATGAGCAGCCTTGGCAAGGGCATCATCCGCATCAGCAGAACGGCAAAAGGCTATGCCTGCTTAATGGCGACAGCGGATGGGAAGGTTCAGCATGCCGGATTTTCCAGTCAGGACGCACTATTCGCTTTTCTGAAAAAGAAGATGGCCGGGAACCGCTATCTGTTGCAGGAGGGCATCGATTTGATCCGGGTAGAGGGGATGACCACCGACTTCCGCTCTCTTGTACAGAAGGGTGAATCGGGCAAATGGGAGATCACCTCGATCGTGGCGCGCATTTCGGCAAAGCACACCTTTGTGTCCAATCTTGCCCGAGGCGGCAAGCTGATGAGCACAAAGGATGCCATAAAGGGATCCACGCTTCCAGCCCCCCTACACGCGAATGCCTACGAGGGCTTGCGCCAAGCATCGATTGAAATAGCGGAAGCGTTGGAACGGCAGGTCGATGGACATTTTGCCGAGTTGGGCATCGATTTAGCCCTGGATCAACGGGGACGGGTGCGGCTGATCGAGATCAATTCCAAGCCGTCCAAGGACGACAATACGCCGCTCGGGGTTGATCCGAATGCCGCGCCACCCGCAGGAGAAGTCAAAATTCGGCCGTCGGTCCGGAGGGTTCTTCAATACGTGCGCCACATGACCCAATTTTAGGAGCAAGGAGAAGAGTCGATGCTCTTCTCCTTTTCGATCAGATTTGGTATACTACCCATTGAGGCCGTATCCCATGTGAACGGCACTCTTGCTTCGCCCGCATCAAACAACAGCTTTCTCAACTGATGTTGACCGTTGGAGATGGAGGATTCTGCTCAGAGCCGATGAGGACCGAGACAGAGGTTCATGCCGACACAGCTTCTTTGTGCGCATACACCCCTCTGTCTCCACGGAGGGGTTTTTTGATGCCCGGCGAACCGTACAGGGAGGAATTTTGAAATGGCAGACCGCAAACCAATGACTACGCTTAAACTAAGAAAAATGAAGGAAGAAGGAACGCCGATCGTCATGGTGACGGCTTATGACTACCCGTCGGCCATGCTGGCAGATGAAGCGGGAGCCGACATGATACTGGTCGGGGACTCCCTCGGCAATGTCGTCCTGGGGTATGACTCGACGATTCCGGTCACCTTACAAGATATGATCCATCACAGCCGCGCCGTTAATCGAGGAACGAAGAACGCCTTCGTGGTAACCGATCTGCCGTTCATGACCTATCACGGCAGTCTGGATGTGACGCTGGCGAACGTCGCTCGCATCATGCAGGAGGGCGGCAGCAAGGCCGTCAAGCTGGAGGGCGGACGCGAGATCGCTCCTGCCGTAGACGCCATCGTCAAGGCGGGCGTTCCCGTCATCGGCCATGTTGGGCTTACGCCGCAATCGGTGCATATGCTGGGCGGCTATCGCGTACAGGGGAAGAATGATGCGCAAGTGGCGAAGCTGCGCGATGACGTCGCGGCCTTGGAGCAAGCGGGCGCTACCGCCATCGTCCTAGAGCTTGTAACGGACGAGCTGGCGGCAGAAATATCGCGCAGCCTATCCGTGCCGACGATCGGGATTGGGTCTGGAGCGGGCTGCGACGGACAGGTACTCGTGTACCATGACCTGCTGCAATACGAAGCTCATCCGATCGCGAAGCGATTTGTGAAAACCTATGCTTCGATCGGCGAGGAAGTCCGCAACGCCATCTCGGCGTATGCCCACGATGTCCGCACTCGCCAGTATCCGGGTCCTGAGCATGCCTTCAAGGCGACCAAGCCCGCCGAAGCGGAAAAGGCGTCGGGTTCGACTGCCGCGGGCGCCGAAGCCTCGTCAGGCGAGGAACCTGCGGTGCTGTACGGAGCGGGAAAGTAATTGTCGATCGACTAAAGGGGGTTCCACCATGCAAGTCTATACAACCATTCGCGAGCTGCGCGAAGCCTTGGAGGAAAAACGCAGGGAAGGAAAACGGATCGGCCTCGTACCGACCATGGGCTTCCTGCATGCCGGACATGCCAGCCTTCTGGAGCGTGCTCGCCGGGAGAGTGATACAGTCGTCCTCAGCATCTTCGTGAATCCGACCCAATTTGGTCCGAATGAAGACCTGGATCGCTATCCGCGCGACCCGGAGGGAGATCTGAGATTGGCCCGGGATAACGGAGTGGACTATGTGTTCATGCCGGAGCCAAGCGAGATGTACCCTCGCCCATCGGCCACCGGGATTGCGGTATCCGGCATCACCAGCGTGCTATGCGGAGCTTCCCGTCCCGGGCATTTTGACGGCGTGGCCCTCGTTGTGAGCAAGCTGTTTCACATCGTGAAGCCCCACCGGGCCTACTTTGGCATGAAGGACGCTCAACAGGTTGCCGTCATCACGCGCATGGTGGAAGACCTCAATCTGGATGTGGAGATCGTTCCCTGTCCCATCGTACGCGAGGACAGCGGG
Source organism: Gorillibacterium sp. CAU 1737 (assembly GCF_039888655.1). NCBI lineage: Bacteria > Bacillati > Bacillota > Bacilli > Caryophanales > Paenibacillaceae > Gorillibacterium > Gorillibacterium sp. CAU 1737. The sequence continues at coordinate 21,507 of NZ_JBDQQO010000011.1, read as the reverse complement.
CTCGCTCTCTCTTCACGAAATGTGTATTTGTCCGATGAGGAGAAGCGTCAAGCACTCGTCCTGTCGGAATCCCTCAGCCGCTCGCCGATTTGGCTGCAGGAGGCTGGCGGAGATGCGTTGGCCCTTCAGAAGCAAATCGCAGAGCATATCGCTAAAACACCGCTTGCGGACATCGATTACGTGCAAGTGCTGACGTATCCGGATCTGGAACGGCCGACGACCGCGGCTGCGGCGAAGAGTGCGTGGATCATCGCCCTTGCCGTCCGCTTTGGCAAAACGCGGCTGATCGACAATCGTCTCTTGTCCCTTGAAGAGCTTGCTCTAGCTGCACCTCCCATCCCGCAAGGCACGAAAGGAGTATGAACCGTATGTTTCGAACCATGATGAAATCCAAGCTGCACCGGGCAACGGTTACGGAGGCGAACCTCCACTATGTCGGGAGCATTACCATCGATGAAGACCTGCTGGACCTCGCGGATCTGTACCCGAATGAGAAGGTGCAAATCGTGAATAACAACAACGGGGCGCGGCTTGAAACCTATATCATTCCAGGATCGAGAGGATCTGGCGTTGTTTGCTTGAACGGAGCTGCCGCCCGACTCGTTCAACCGGGAGACAAAGTGATCATCATCTCTTATGCCATGATGACGGATGAAGAAGCGAAGAAACTTACGCCGAAGGTGGTTATCCTCGATGAGCAGAATCGCCCGGTAACGGCCACCTACAAGGAAGAACCGGCTACCGTTTTGCTGTAAGCAAACCGTTAAAAAAATCGGCAAACGAGCCGTTTATGCCCGCCGTCGATCCGGTATGAAACCTTCTCCCCCGACACAAAATGAACGTACCGCTAGAGGTGATGACGGGGGGGACGGACGACATGTTCAAGGAGTTGTTCGCCAGCATGAATGAAGCGCTGGACGGCATCTTGACGGATTACGCGGATGCGAACGAATCGGAGTTTGTGGATCTGGGCCGACAGCTTCGGCAATTAAAGTCCATGAGCGACAGTTGTCTGGAGGAATGGCTGCAGTTTGAGGAACGACTCGCGAGCTGCCGCACTTTGATGGGGGAGGAAGAGGTCTTCCCGGAACCCGCTTCATGCCTTGCTGTTGGTTCCTCCGAGGAGACCGAATTCGAACAGCCTCCTGAATCGGAACATTTTGGTAAGGGGCAGGGATACTACAAGCTGTCCATGTTTTCGGAAGCAGCTCAGTCGTTTGAACGGCTGATCTCCGATTATCCCGATTTCATCCACGGCCGTGTTTACTTGGCTATGGCGTATCTTCGACTGGGGGAGCTCGAGGATGCATATCGTCATTTCAAGTGGCTGGTGCCCATGACGAACAATGCAAGGCTGAAAGCCATTTCCTACAGCGCCATGGGTTGTATCCAAATTCAACATCAAAATCTTGATCAAGCATATCGCTACTTCAAGCTGGCGGATCAAACCGACTCATCCTGCATGGAGCCCATGCTGTGGATGAAAGAATTTTGGCCTTATCGCAGGACATGATGTCCTGCTTTTTCTTTTGAATAAAGAACAATTGTTTGGTATGCTTAAAGCAGAGTGGAAAACCCGCTTTTGCATAAGGAAGGATTTGATCGGCCGGAATGAAATTCGCGGTTTTGGATTTTGAAACTACCGGAGGCCAGCCTGCCGATTCCATCATTCAGGTTGGTCTTGTTATTATAGAGAACGAACAGATTGTGGACCGGTATTCGACTTTGGTTCGGCCGGAGATGGCGATCCCCCCCTTTATTACGTCGCTTACCGGGATCGACGATGCCATGGTTGCAGAGGCACCTCCCATTGAACAAGTCATTGGGGAGATGCAGCCCTATTTGCAGGACAGTGTGCTGGTTGCCCATAACGCCGGGTTTGACTATGCGTTTCTCCAACGGGCGTTGGAGGACAGCGGCTACTTCAAGTTCAGCGGGATGGTCCTGGATACGCTGGATATGGCCCGCATTTGCTTCCCAACGGTTCCAAGCCTCGCGCTTGGAAATCTATGTGAAACGCTGTCCATCCCGCATGAGCGCCCGCACCAGGCCGATTCGGATGCGGAAGCGACCGCTCTCCTCTGGCTGAAGTGCCTGAATCGGTTTCAGGAGCTGCCCTTGCTTACGGTTCAACGGATCGCCTCCATTTTCCGGGATGATCCGTCTGACTTCGCTTGGTTTATCGATCAGGAAGCGGCCCGCAAGGAACGGTCTACGGCTCTTGATCCCGATGCTTCGGAGTACTTCCGGCAATTTGCGCTTGCCGTCAAGGATTGGGGGACAGAGCCGTTTGAGCGGGATGAAGCGGAGGCCAAGCGGCTTCTCGGATTGTCGTTTCCCGACTTCTACGAGAAGATCAAGGAGGCGCTTAAGGAACGGTTTGCGGTCTTTGAGGAGCGTCCGGCTCAGGACCAGATGACGGAAGAAGTCGCCTCCGCCTTTGAGGATAGTTCTCATTTGCTGGTGGAAGCCGGGACCGGGACAGGCAAATCACTGGGCTATCTATTGCCTGCCCTTTATTATGGCATTCGCGAAGAGAAAAAAGTCATCGTCAGCACGCACACCATCAACCTGCAGGAGCAGCTGCGGCAGAGAGACCTCCCGTTATTGCAGGATATCTTCCCCGTCGACTTCCGGGTCGCTCTTCTGAAAGGGCGGAGTCATTACCTGTGTCTGCGCAAGTATGAGCAGAAACTCACCTATGCGGAATATGAGCATGGCCGAGAAGATCGCCTCATGGCCGCGCAGATGGTTACGTGGTTGACGGACTCCGAACGGGGAGAGGACGAAGAGCTGCACTTTGGACGCAACGGCTTGGACTTCTGGCGTTCCGTCTCAAGCGATGCGGACTCTTGCTTGAACCGCAGTTGTCCCTGGTTCAAGAAATGCTTTTACCATCGGGCGCGATCCGATGCGTCGGAAGCGGACCTCATCATCACGAATCACTCGCTACTCTTTACCGATATTAAGGCGGAGCATCGGATTCTCCCGGGCTTCAAACACCTTGTGGTAGACGAAGCGCACAACTTTGAGGAAGTTGCCGTGAAGCACCTGGGTACCGAGATCTCGTGGTACTCTTATGTGAACGCCATCACGCAACTGTTTCGAGATGGACGCTCCGGGCAGCTGCCATTTGTCCGAAACCGGCTGCTTCACGCGGACGATGTGCCCCGGGAAAAGGCAGGAGCTTGGGTGGAAGCGATCGACGACCTGCAGCCTGCCCTTCTGGACATCCGCGAACGCTGGGACGAGCTGGCAGGACTGTTGTATGAAAGCCTCGCCCATTCCGGCGGGGATGCCACGGAGGGGCCGCTTACGAAGCGCATTCCCGAGAGTCCAAAGCCCATAGGCTGGGGAACACTCCTGGACCGGGAAGAGGAGCTTTATGCCCGACTGAGCTCCGTCCTCAAAACGCTCGATAAGCTGCTCCTCGAAATGAAGGAGCAAGAAGAAGTGATGGACCTTCAAGGGCTCGTCACCAACATGGGCGGAAGCGTCAAGGAGCTGTACCGGCATCGGGATGCGGTTCGTTTCTTCCTGAAGCAGGCGGACTCGAACTATGTGTACTGGATGGAAGGGGCCGCACAGCAGAAGGTAAAATCCCTCCAGCTGATGGCTGTTCCCGTCGATGTGAGCTACCTGCTCCGCGATGCTTTCTTCAGTGTGAAGGACAGTGTCATCTTGACCTCCGCTACCTTGTCAGTAGGCAAAACCTTCGACTATATCACCGATCAGCTCGGCCTTCGCAAGTCGGCTGAGGAGAACCGGCTGCGTACGGTCATGCTGCCTTCTCCCTTCCAGTACCGCAAGCAGGCGCTCATGATCATCCCGCGAAACTTTCCGGTGATGAAGGGCATTCGCGGCGAAGAAGAGTTTACCGCAGCGCTGACGGATTCACTCGCGGATGTAGCCAAGGCGATGGAAGGGCGCATGCTCGTGCTGTTCACCTCTTATCGCATGCTGCGCCAGGTGCACAGTGTGTTGAAGGAACGGTTGACCCCGGAGGGGATTCAAGTGCTCGGGCAGGGCATCGACAGCACGAGCCGAAGCAAGTTAGTTCGCCTCTTCCAAGGCTCGGGCACGAGCATTCTGCTGGGCACGAGCAGCTTCTGGGAGGGTGTCGACATCCCAGGAGACGCCCTGAGCTGCCTCGCCATCGTTCGCCTGCCCTTCCAGCCGCCGAATCATCCGGTGGTGGAGGCGAAGAGCGAGCGGATCAAGGAAGCGGGCGGGAATCCCTTTATGAAGCTGTCTGTCCCGCAAGCGGTCATCCGCTTTAAGCAGGGCTTCGGGAGGCTCGTGCGGACGACGAAGGACAAAGGCGTTGTGTTGGTATACGATACTCGCATTCTGGAAACGTATTATGGGAAGCATTTTCTGTATTCACTGCCGGGTCCGAAGATCGAGCACATGAATGTCCATCAGCTGGTTCCGCGCATACACGAATGGATGGAAGGGGAAGAAGAAGCATGAAGACGACGACAGAGAAAATATCGGAAGCGGTGGTTCGCCGGCTTCCCGTGTACTTGCGTTACTTGACCGAGCTGCTCACCAATGGCGTTCAGACCGTATCCTCCCAGGATCTCGGCCGACGTCTCGACCTCAACCCGGCTCAGATTCGCAAGGACCTCGCCTACTTTGGAGATTTCGGCAAGAAGGGCATCGGCTACGACGTCGAGTACCTGATCGAGAAGATCCGTCAGATCCTCAAGCTGGATCGCGACATCGCGGTCGCCCTTGTGGGTGCCGGGAACCTCGGGAAGGCCCTCAGCAATTACAACGTCTACCTGAACGACAACATGCGCATCGTCGCATTGTTTGACTCTCATCCTTCCACCGTTGGCACGCACATCAATAACCTGGCCGTGCAGCCAATGGAGGAAATGAGCGATTCGGTCAAGCAGCTTCACGTTCGCGTCGGGATCATCACCGTTCCGGGATCGGAAGCCCAAAAGGTGGCGGATGACCTTGTTCAAGCCGGGGTGGAAGCGATCCTGTCGTTTGCACCTGCCATCATCAAGGTGAAGGAAGGCGTTCGCGTTCATTACGCAGACTTCACCACCGAGCTGCAGAGCTTGGCCTTCTATCTGGAATAGACCCACCCACAGCATGCAAAAAAGGCTATCTCGTCCGGAGTTGTTTCCGGGAGGTAGCCTTTCTTTTGCAAAAGATGGGTTAAGCGATTAAGCGTAACGAAGAATGATGCTGTCAAGAATGTTAGCCACACGCTCGCAAGCGTCGGTTGCTTCTTCGAGCCGCTCGTACACTTCCTTGATCTTGAAGTCGCTGTACGGATCGGTTGGCGAGATGAAGATGTGGCGGATGCCTTCGCGAAGCAGGCGGTCGCCTTCATTTTCCAGGCTGTTGATGATGACCGTGTGCTCGCTGATCTGATTGTACTTCTTCTTAGACAGAAGCTTCAGCGCTTCAACGATGTGCTCGCAGGCGCTGACGATTACTTCGGAGAATTTCAACATATACTCGTCAGATTTCTCGATGTTCAAGTAATCAAAACGAGCCGATGTTTCTTCAATGTAGTCGATGACATCGTCCATCTTGTTGGCCAGGTCCATGATATCTTCACGGTCGAGCGGAGTGATGAACACCTTGTTCAAGCCGCGGTAGATGATATGCGAGATGTTATCGCCTTTGTGTTCCAGGTCCTTGAGCTGATCGATGTAGGTTACGGGAGGCTTGGCCCCGCTCATCGCTTCGCGGAACAGCTTGGCCGCTACCAGGGTGTTTTCAGCGGCTTCCTGAAGCAACCCGAAAAAGTCCGTATCGCTTTTCTTTTGAAACATGTGCCTTTGCTCCTTTTTTGACTAGAAAATGGAACCCTTGTGCCAGGATGGACGAGCTTGAGATTCCTAATTGTAAAGGTAACATAAACGTTCGGCCCTGCGCAATGCATCCCGTTTACAATTGCATGGACAATCCCTCGGCTTGCCTTGCTTTTGACGGGTTCGCGTTGTACATTGGGAAGGAAGCCTCATGGAAAGGATTCGGTGGAATGAAACGGATACTCGTGAAAAATGGACTTTTTCTAACGGGGAGCGAACAAGCTCCTGTTCTTCATGGCTCCATGATCGTCGAAGGCGATCGCATTGCTTATTTGGGAGAATCAGTGCCCGCCGAGGAGCTGGCGAAGGGCTTTGATGAGACGGTGGATGGTAAGCATCGTCTGTATATGCCGGGCCTAGTCAATACTCATGGGCACGCTGCCATGTCTCTCCTGCGAGGAGTAGGCGATGATCTGGCCTTGCAGGTTTGGCTGGAGGAGAAAATGTGGCCGAACGAAGCTCGTTTTACAGCAGAGGATATTCGCGTCGGCTCGCTTTTGTCGATCGTGGAGATGCTCAAGTTCGGCACGACCGCGTTCGTCGATATGTACGACCATATGGATGAGGTCGCAAGAGCGGTGGAGCAGTCGGGAATGCGCGGCTGCCTGGCTCGCGGCGTCATCGGGCTATGCCCGCCGGATGTTCAGGACGCCAAGCTGCAGGAGGCCATTCGCTTCGCCAGGGAATGGAACGGAGCGGCAAACGGCCGGATCACCACCATGATCTCGCCGCATGCTCCGTATACCTGCCCGCCGGATTACATTCTGCGCTTTGTCGAAGCCTCGCATGAGCTCGGCCTTCCGATTCATACGCACATGTCGGAGACGGCCCGCGAGGTTGCCCAAAATGAACAGGAATACGGGCTCCGGCCGGTGGAACACCTGGAGAAGCTCGGCGTGTTTGACCGCCCCAGCCTGGTGGCGCACGGCGTTCACCTGAATGAGCGGGAAATTGAGATTCTCGCTCGCCATGATGTGCGCGTCTCGCACAATCCGGGAAGCAACCTGAAGCTGGCAAGCGGCATCGCCCCCGTGCCGGAGCTGCTTCGAGCCGGCGTCAAGGTATCGCTTGGCACGGACGGTCCGGCCAGCAACAACAACCTTGACCTGTTCGAGGAAATGCGGCTTGCTGCGCTCCTTCACAAAGGAACAAGCGGAGACCCGACGGCTGTGCCTGCCGTGACGGCGTTCCACATGGCAACCTCCATGGGAGCGGAGTCCATCTGGCTGAAAGACACGGGCGTCTTGGAAGCAGGCCGGAAGGCGGACTTCATCGCCCTGGACATCGACCAGCCTCACTTTGAACCGGCCTCGAACTACCTTTCGCACGTCGTCTATTCCGCATCCGCCAAAGATGTGACGGACGTGTGGGTGGACGGGGTGCAGCTCGTTTGCGGCGGAGAATGCTTGACCCTGGATGAAGAGAAGATCAAAGCCGAGTTCCGTCTTCGCTATGCGAAGCTGATGCAGGGCTGATGGAGCTTCGGATATCGAGAAGGAGTCGTTCGGGAAGGCGGACCGGATTGAAAATCTCCTTGATCGTGATCGCGGCTGTCCTGCTTCTGTTGGTTCTCGCTTATCGATTTTATCTTTCGATCCAATCCGATATCTGGGATGAAGAAAAGGTCGCCATTGCAACAGCCAAGAGCCAAACCTCACTCCAGAGCGTGACGCAGGTGGATCCCTTTGTCGGGGATGTGCCGATGATGGTCGTCCAAGGAACCGATTCAGAGGGGCGGAACATCTTCGTCTGGGTTTCGGGTGACCAAACCCATACCGAGTATGCGGACAACGGGATTACCAAGGAGAGCGTCCGCACTCAAACCCTGGAGCAGAATCCCGGAGCTGAGCTCATGCGGATTGTCCCAGGCGTCTACAATGACGAGTATGCCTGGCAGTCTTTCTATCGGGTAAAAGGAGAAGATGGGAAGAAGCGGCTTTATTACAGCTTTTATCGATTTACCGACGGCAAGCTGCTGGATCGCTGGCTCTTGTCCCTGCAATAACTAGTTGTTCAGAGAATCCCTGGAGAGGTTTCCGGGGATTTTTTCTGTTTTCTACGTGAAAAAGCCAGCAATCAGTATATACATGTGATATACTATTATCTATCATCATAATATATACAAGAGAGGCGGACGTGAATGAAGCTCAAAGTGTTGCCAATTCTGATCGCATTGCTAACTTCCGGCACCCTTCTCTTCGGCGGATGGTTTATGTATCGCAGCTATGCGATGGAGAATCCCTTGAAGGAGATTATCCAGCAGAATGCCGGAGTGGAGCAGGCACAAGTCGCCATTACCAATCAACAGGTTGTTGTCTCCCTGCAGTTGACCAACGGGGCAAGTCTCCGAGCCATAGATGAATCCATTCGCAAGGATGGAGAGGCCTATTTGAAAGGAAAAGAACTCAAGCTGCAGATTACCAGCAACAGCACGAGCGAGCTCGAAGATTGGTGGTCAAATTCCCTTTTCGGGGTAGCTCAAGCCATGGATACGAAGCAATATGCGGAGATTCCGCAGCTACTGAAGAATGAAGCCAAGACGCTTCCCGGTTTGGATGTTCAAACCGAGATGGATTCCACCTCGGTCTACGTTCGACTGAGTGACGGGACTCACAGCAAGTATGTCATTCTGCCGCGAACGCCGGCGACGGTGGGGGTGTGGCCAAATGAGTAAGCTTTGGAAAGAGCTCGTCGTTGGAACCTTGATCTCTGTTCTTGTCTTCCTGGCTTTTATCGGAGTAAACATCGTTCCGTTTCTGACGCTGGCGGTACTTGTCTCGGCATTCTTCCTATTTGCAAGACCGAAGGGCGGGGCCATTGCAGCCACCGTAGAACGTAAATCGAAGCCTCGCACGCCGTCTTACTTGACGTTTGACGACATCGGCGGACAGGATCGTGCCAAGAACGAGCTCAAGGAAGCACTCGACTTCCTCATTCGTCATGACGAGATTAAGAAGTTCGGGATTCGGCCTTTGAAGGGAATTTTGCTTGAAGGACCTCCCGGAACCGGGAAAACGCTCATGGCCAAGGCAGCGGCTCATTATACGAATTCCGTCTTTGTGTCGGCTTCGGGGAGCGAGTTTGTGGAGATGTATGTTGGAGTCGGCGCGAGCCGCGTGCGCGACTTGTTTAAGGATGCCCGAACCCGCGCACAGAAGGAAAACAAGGACAGCGCCATCGTCTTCATCGACGAAATTGACGTCATTGGCGGCAAGCGGGACGGCGGACAGCATCGCGAATACGATCAGACGCTGAACCAGCTGCTGACCGAGATGGATGGGATTCATACTTCCGAGACGCCGCGGGTTTTCATCATGGCGGCAACTAACCGCAAGGAGATGCTGGACAGCGCTTTGCTTCGCCCTGGCCGGTTCGACCGTCAGATTCAGGTCGACCTGCCGGACAAGAAGGGACGCTTGCACATTCTGAGCATTCATGCGAAGAATAAACCGCTTGCGCTTAATGTCGATCTGGAAAAGGTAGCAGAGGAGTCGTATCATTTTTCGGGTGCCCAATTGGAGAGCCTGATGAATGAGGCGGCGGTCTATGCCATGCGGGAAGACAGCGATGTGATTGAGCATCGCCATCTGTCGGCAGCCGTCGATAAGGTTCTGATGGGGGAACGCTCCGACCGGGAAAGCACCAAGCAGGAGCGGGAACGGGTAGCCTTGCACGAATTGGGCCATGCCATCATGGCGGAAGCCGTGAAGCCCGGATCCGTGTCCCAGGTTGCGCTCAGCCCGCGCGGACAAGCGCTCGGCTATGTACGTCACAACCCGCAGGACGATCAATATCTCTACACCAAGCAGGAGCTGGAGCACCGGATCATGGTTGCACTTGGCGGTGCCGTAGCCGAGGAGATGTTCTATGGCGGCCGCAGCACCGGCTCTCGAAATGACTTCGAGCAAGTGTTGAACCTGGTCAAGATGATGATGGATTCCGGATTGACAGATCTTGGCATCGTAGATCGCGCGATGGTAACCCAGGAAGAGTTGATGAAGGAGAATGACCATATCATCCGTGAGCTTACGGCCACAACCCGTGAGCTTCTGGAGCGCAATCGTCCGGTGTTCCTTCAGTCGCTGGACATTCTGGTCAAGGAAGAAGTACTGTCGGGCGACCAGTTCCGCAGCCTTCTCGAACGAATTACCCAAAAGACGACAGCTTGAAGCAGCTGTCGTCTTTTTTTATTCCTTTCGACCAGGGAGGACGCAGAAGGTGCATACTACCCATTGAATGATAAGGGAACGTGAAGGGCCAAACTGGGGAGAGAAACGGTGGCTTTTTTGTGAAGCGAGGCGAAAAGCGTGGAAAAAGGGTGAAAATTTTGCGAAAACCATGTATCATTTAAGATGTTGTGTTTTGCATGCTTGGCGTGCAAGACTGATCGGCATTTCCTTTTCAAGATTATAATAAAGCGGGTGGGAGATCCTATGAAGTTTAGCAAAATCGGTTTAGTCGGCGTCGGCACGGTCGGACAAGGCATCGCGGAGATGCTGGCGAAGAGCGGCCTCGACGTCTACATGCTTGAGCATTCAGATGAAAAACTCGATAACGCCATCGCAGCCATCAGCAATGGCTTGGACAAGCAAATTGAGAAATGGGGCATCACCAATTCCGAGAAGAAATTGATCCTCGGCCATCTGCGCAAGGCGGAATCGCTGGAGAGCCTCGCATCGTGTCAACTCGTCATTGAGAGCACCACGGAAGATCTCGATAACAAGAAGGCCATCATTCGCAAGCTTGACGAGGCGTGTGCTCCCGATGTAGTCATCGCCAGCACGACCTCGACGCTCAGCTTGTCGGAGCTGGCTACGGTGTGTACCCATCCGGAACGCGTCATCGGCATGCACTTCCTGATTCCGATGACGGAGATCGACGTAGTGGAGGTCGTTCGCGGCATCCGCACCTCGGATGAAACGATCAACGCTGCCCGCATCTTCCTGGAAGAAACGCTCCACAAGAAGGGAATTCAAGTGCAAGAATCCCCGGGTCTCGTGACCACGCGCCTGATCTGCACGCTGATTAACGAAGCCGTAGCTGTTTTGGCCGAAGGCATCGCAACGGCCGAAGACATTGATGCTTCCATGCGGGACGGCTACGACTTGAAATACGGACCGCTCGAAATGTGCGACCGGTTTGGCCTGGATTCGACTCATGCGGCACTGAACCGGATGTTCAAGGAATATGGCGAACTGAAATATCGCCCCAATTACCTGCTGAAGAAGATGGTTCGCGCCGGACAACTCGGCGTGAAGACCGGTGAAGGGTTCTTCCGCTATAACAAGGATGGTGTTCGTCAATGAAGGTACTTGTAATTAACTCGGGAAGCTCTTCCCTCAAATACCAGCTGTATGATATGACCACGGAAGCCGTTCTCGCCAAGGGTCTTGTCGAACGGATCGGGATGGATTCGTCCATCCTCACCCATAAGCCGACCGGCAAGGAATCCGTCACGGAAGTGAGCGAAATCCTCGAACATAACATGGCGATCCGCAAGGTGCTGGACAAGCTGACGGACAAGGTATGCGGCGTGTTGGAGTCGATCGAAGAGATCGACGCGATCGGCCACCGTGTCGTTCACGGAGGCGAAACCTTCAAGCAGTCGGCTCTGGTGGATGGCGATGCCAAGCACGAGATCCGCAAGCTCATCGACCTGGCTCCTCTGCACAACCCGGCAGCCATGATGGGGATTAACGCTTCGGAAGCCAACATGCCAGGTGTTCCGCAAGTGGTGGTTTTCGATACGGCTTTCCACCAAACGATGCCGGAAAAATCGTACCTCTACCCGATTCCGCGCGTGCTCTATAACAAATACAAGGTTCGCCGCTATGGCGCACACGGTACTTCTCATGCTTACGTGAGTGAGAAAGCAGCTGAGTATTTGGGCAAGCCGATCGAATCCCTGAAGATCATCACCTGTCACATCGGCAACGGTGCAAGCCTCACGGCAGTTGACGGCGGGATCTCGGTGGATACTTCCATGGGCATGACCCCGCTGGAAGGCCTCATGATGGGGACCCGCAGCGGCGACCTGGATCCGGCTATCGTTCCGTTCGTCATGAACAAGGAAGACCTGACGGTGAACGAAGTCAATTCCATGTTGAACAAGCACAGCGGACTGCTCGCCATCTCCGGCACTTCGAGCGACATGCGTGATATTACCGATGGCATGCAAGCGGGCGAACCGAATGCCACCCTTGCATTCGAAATGTATGAATATCGTCTGCGCAAATACGTCGGTGCTTATGCAGCGGCTATGAACGGCGTGGACGTCATCGTGTTCACGGCGGGTATTGGGGAAAACTCCATCATCGTTCGCGAGAAGGTTTGTGAAAACCTGACCTACCTCGGTGTTGAGCTCGACAAATCGTTGAACGCCATTCGTTCGGATGATCCGCGCCGCATCTCCACGGAGAATTCCAAGGTGGAAGTCCTCGTCATTCCGACGAACGAAGAGCTCATGATCGCTCGGGATACCTTCCGAATCGTCAGCGAGCAATAGGCTGAATGTTCGGGTCAAGCGACTGCATCTTCGCTCGACAGACCGAGACGAGACGTCCAGACCGATTCCTCCGGAATCGGTCTTTCTTTGGCGCGAAGGGATTGAATAAGCATTCATCAGTGCGTGGAAGCGTCGAAGCAGTAGCAGAATAGTGGCCCGGCGTGCAAACCGAGCTTCGATTCGGTACAATGAAGCCATCTGTGCCCATGGATAGGAACGGGGAAAGAAGAAGGAGGACATTATGGCAGCAAAAAGCACGATCAGCGAAGTAAAGCATCATGTCGGACAAGAAGTCCGAATCGGCTGCTGGCTGAACAACAAGCGGTCCAGCGGTAAAATTCAATTCCTTCAACTGCGCGATGGATCCGGCTACATTCAAGCCGTCGTCGTGAAGAGCGAAGTGTCGGAGGACGTGTGGAATGACGCCAAGTCCTTGACGCAAGAGAGCTCGCTCTATGTAACGGGTATCGTACGAGAAGACGAACGAAGCCAAAGCGGCTTCGAGCTCAGCGTCACCGGAGTTGAAATCATTCAGGTCACGACGGATTACCCCATCACGCCAAAGGAGCACGGTGTTGATTTCCTTATGGATCACCGTCATCTTTGGCTGCGCAGCACTCGTCAACGCGCCGTGCTGATTATCCGTGCCCAAATCATTCGTTCAGTTCAACAGTTCTTTGACGAGCGCGGCTTTAAACTCGTGGACCCGCCGATCTTGACGCCTTCCTCCTGTGAGGGCACGACGGAGCTCTTCCATACGAAGTATTTTGAAGAAGATGCTTTCCTTACCCAAAGCGGGCAGTTGTATATGGAAGCCGCTGCCATGGCTCTTGGCAAAGTATACTCCTTCGGCCCAACCTTCCGCGCTGAGAAGTCCAAGACTCGCCGCCACTTGATCGAGTTCTGGATGATCGAGCCGGAGATGGCGTTCACGGATCTCTTCGAAAGCCTGGAGGTTCAAGAGCAATTCGTTTCTTATGTGGTTCAATCTGTCGTAGCCAACTGCCGCCGCGAGCTGGAAACGCTCGAACGCGACATCTCCAAGCTGGAGAAGATTCAAGCCCCGTTCCCGCGCATCACGTATGATGAGGCGATTGAATACTTGAATGCCAACGGCTTTGAGGTTCCGTGGGGTGAAGATTTCGGTGCTCCGCACGAAACGGCCATCGCAGAACGTTACGAACAGCCGGTCTTCATTACCCATTACCCGACTGGCATCAAAGCCTTCTACATGAAGCCGGATCCGAATCGTCCGGAAGTGGTGCTTTGCGCCGATATGATTGCCCCGGAAGGCTATGGGGAAATCATCGGCGGAAGCCAGCGGATTGATGATCCGGAACTGATGGAGCAGCGCTTCAAAGAGCATGAGCTGTCCGATGAAGCTTATCAATGGTACATGGACCTGCGCAAATACGGAACGGTTCCCCACTCGGGCTTCGGTCTTGGCCTGGAGCGCACCGTCGCCTGGATTTGCGGACTCGATCACGTTCGGGAAACGATTCCGTTCCCGCGCCTGCTTTATCGCCTCTATCCCTGATCTAAGGGAGATGATTGCATGAAAGGAACCAAAGCCTCCTCGGGGAAAGCCTTCGAGGAAGGACTGAAGGCGGGCCTCTCCATCACACGATTAGAGGTGCCAACCCTGTTTCTGACCGGTTATCGCGAGTTGGGCTTAAGCGACACGGAAGCGATGCTGCTCCTCCAACTCATGACGTATTTGGACAAGGAAGCCAACGACTTTCCAACACCTGATGAGTTGGGTATGCGGATGTCTGCGACGCCGGAATCGATTATCGGCGGACTGGCTCGCTTGATTAAGAATGACTGGCTGACCATCGAAGAAGGAATCGAGCGTCCGTCTGGAATTCGCTTTGAGCGGTATAGCCTGGACCCGCTCTACGCCAAGCTGGCTGCATGGTGGCGCAAGCGAATAGAGGAAGAAGAGGCGTCCACCTCTGCTGCCTCTCCTCCAGAGACGGGCCAAAACCTCTTCCTCATCTTCGAGAAGGAGTTTGCCCGACCGCTGACACCGATGGAACTGGAGATGATCTCCGGATGGCTTGATCAGGATCGATTCCCGGAGGATTTGATTCTTGCGGCGCTCAAGGAAGCGGTGTTCGCCGGAAAGGTTCATTTCCGATATATCGATCGTATCCTGCTGGAGTGGCAGCGAAATCGAGTGCTGACCGTCGAGCAGGCGAAGGAGCATCGCCAGAAATTCCGCGGACGTTCTTGAAGCCGATGAGTGAACAACAGTCCGCTTTACGGATAGCGAAGAGGCACGATGATTCGCATCAGAAAGCATAAAAAAGCACCCCATGGGGTGCTTTTTTATTTTGAACAATGCCTTCCTATGGGTCTTACCAATGGGGAAGAGGGGGCTACAGGAAAAAATGAAGGCTGCATACTCAAAACTGCCGCTCCTTCAGGGCAAGAGTTCTGCAGCGGAAGAGTTGATGGTCTCTCCAATTTCACGGGAACGTTCCGCGCAGCGAAGAACGGCTTGCTCAATTCCTTCCTGAAAGGAATGACGGGCCAGCGTTTCAAGAGCGGCCTGTGTTGTTCCATTTGGGGATGTCACCTTTCGACGCAGCACCTCAGGAGCTTCACCCGTCTGACGGAGCATGGAGGCTGCGCCCAGCAAGGTGCTGATCGCAAGCTCTTTGGCAGATTCCGAACGGAGTCCGCCCTTTACCCCGCCGGAGACGAGTGCTTCCGCGAAGGCATAGACGTAGGCTGGCCCGCTTCCGGATATGCCGGTGAGAATATGAAGCTGATCTTCTTCGGTAAGCACCGTGTCTCCAATTGCCTGGAAGATGTCGAGCGTCGTTTGCTGGAGCAGGCTTGGCATATCGTGACTGAAGCTGATGCCCGTCATGCCGAGGCCGATGGAAGAGGAAGTATTGGGCATCGTTCTTGCGACGGGAAGGGCTTCACTGCCCACCAGGTGGCGAATGACCTTGATGGACAGCCCGGCAATAACGGAGACGAGCAATTGATCTTCGTGGAAGACACCGCGGTAAGCAGCGAGTGCCTTCGGAGCATCAACGGGCTTCATGGCTACGACGACAACATCAGCTTTTGCCGCCAGCTCGCGTATACGATCGGGATCCTGCTCGGTCGCTACTCCATAAGCGTTATGAAGGTGCTCCAGTTTTTCCTTGTTGGAGCGATTCGTCACCGTGATTGTAGCAGACAGCGCAGGGTATGTGCTCACAAGACCTCGAATAATGGCTTCTGCCATCGATCCGGCGCCAAGAAATAAAATGCGTTGGGTGGTGAGTGCAGCG
Source organism: Gorillibacterium sp. CAU 1737 (assembly GCF_039888655.1). Lineage (NCBI taxonomy): Bacteria > Bacillati > Bacillota > Bacilli > Caryophanales > Paenibacillaceae > Gorillibacterium > Gorillibacterium sp. CAU 1737. The sequence continues at coordinate 5,872 of NZ_JBDQQO010000011.1, read as the reverse complement.
CTCATGGTTCGTCCTCCTAGGAAAAGGACCCTCGCGATGGAGGGTCCGGCGTGGTTGGGTTTCTTACTCGCGAATTTGCCCGCTTCCATATACGTAATACTTGGTCGTGGTCAGAGCGGGCAAGCCCATCGGACCGCGAGCATGGAGCTTTTGGGTGCTGATGCCGATTTCGGCACCAAAACCGAATTCAAAGCCGTCTGTGAAGCGAGTTGAGGCGTTTTGATAGACCGCCGCTGCATCCACCTCCAGCATGAATTTGCGGGCGTGCTCGGCATTTTCGGTCACGATGCATTCGGAGTGCTGGGTTCCGTATTGATTGATGTGCGCAATCGCGGTCTCCAGATCGGGAACAATGCGAATGTTTAAGATGTAGTCATTGTACTCTGTGGCAAAATCCTGTTCCGAGACCGGCTTGGTGTTAGCCAAGTCTCCGATCAGATCAAGCGTCTCCGGGCACCCGCGCAGCTCCACATTGGCGCTGAGCAGCTTTTCGGCTACTACTCGTAAGTGAGAGGAGGCGAACTCCCGGTGAACGAGCAACGTTTCCATCGAATTGCAGACGGAAGGACGCTGAACCTTTGCATTAAAGGACAGGTTGACCGCCTTTTGCGGATCAGCACTGTCATCCAAGTACGTATGGCAGATGCCCGCTCCGGTTTCGATAACGGGAACGGTGGCATTTTCCACCACATGACGGATAAGTGAGGCCCCACCTCGTGGAATCAGAACATCCAAAATACCCTTGAGCTTCAGCATCTCGGTGACGGAGGCACGATCTGGGTTTTCAATCAGTTGGATGGCATCCTCCGGTACCTTGGTGGTAGATAGGGCATCACGAAGAACTTCCACGAGCTTGCGGTTGGAGGAGAGAGCGTCCGATCCACCGCGTAAAAGGACCGCATTGCCCGATTTTAGGCAGAGTCCGGCTGCATCGACGGTTACATTGGGGCGGGATTCATAGATGATGCCGATCAGACCGAGGGGGACTCGAACCTTACGAATTAATAGGCCGTTGGGCCGTTCGATCTCTTCAAGCAAATCGCCGATTGGATCTTCCAATTGGGTGACCTGGCGAAGTCCTTCAGCCATGGCTTCAATCCGTTTGTCCGTGAGCGTCAAGCGCTCGATGAAAGAGGTGAGGAGGCCGGAAGCTTTCGCCTTTTCGATGTCGATCCGGTTGGCATCCATCAATTCTTCCTTACGGGCGATCAACTCGTCCGCCATGCGCGTGAGCGCTTCGTCTTTCTGGGCGCGCGTGAGCGCGTTCAGTGCGACGGTCGTCCGCTTGGCGGCTTGCGCTTTGGCCAGCACTTCACTCATGGAGAGCCCTCCTTCTTCGATTTAGTAGTGTTAACCAAATGGCATCCATTCATCCCGATGAATGACTTCCATTCGAGAGACTTCTACGCGCTTTGCCACTTCTTCCGTGGACAACCCTGCTGTGACATGCAACTGCCACGAGGCGTAATTGACGATCCCGCGTCCGATAATCCGTTGGGCCGCATTCTGGACCTCCACGACATCGCCTGGTTCGAACTGGCCGGCCACTTCAACAATGCCGGCGGGGAGCAAGCTCTTGCCTCCCGTTAAGAGGGCCGCTTCGGCTCCTCCATCTACTACAATATAACCTTGAGGGAGCGAATGGAAGCCAACCCATTGTTTTTTTGATGAAACTGTATGGCTAGCCGTATCGAAATAGGTGCCCTTGCCGATGCCTTCCTTGGCAAGCAACAAGTCCCCCGGCTCCCGCACGCGTCCTACGAAGACCGGAACGCCACCTCGGGTAGCGACCTGAGCAGCGTCAATCTTCGAGCGCATCCCCCCGGTGCCCACGGAGGAGCCGGAACCGCCAGCCATCCCCAGGAGCTCGGCTGAAATGTGCTCAATCCGTTCAAAGCGTTTCGCGTCCGGATCTTTTCGCGGGTCTGCCGTGTACAGGCCGTCGGTGTCGGTTAAGATGATGAGCTGCTGCGCTTTGGTCAGGTTGGCGACGAGCGCGGACAGCATGTCGTTGTCACCGAATTTCAGCTCATTAACGGAGACGGTATCGTTTTCATTGATGATTGGAATGATCCGATGCTTCAACAGCTCATCAATGGTCATCAGCGCATTATGATGGCGGAGACGGTTGGAGAAGTCCGAGCGGGTCAGCAGAATCTGCGCAACCCCGATACTGTATTCCGCAAAGGCTTCCTGATAGGCTTGCATGAGAAGCGCTTGGCCGACAGCGGCTGCTGCTTGCTTCTCGTGCAGGTGTTTGGGGCGTTTGCGATAGCCAATTTCGGTAAAGCCCGCAGCCACCGCTCCGGAAGTGACGAGCAAGGGCTGAACACCGGTTTGGTGCAGGGCAGCCAGTTCCGACGCGAAAAAGTGAATTTTGTTCCGATTCAGCCCGCCTTCATCCGAGGTGAGCGAGCTGCTGCCGATTTTGACGACATAGCGATGCATGAGTGTATCCCTTCTTATCCAGTTCGGAATGATGAACAGCAGTGCTCCAGCAATCAATATGAAAAAAACTTCCGCCGCAATGACGAAAGTCCGGAGCTTCTCTGGCTGCTCGAGGAGGTAAACTCCAGGTCTTCTTGCACGGCTCCTTCCGTACACGATATGACTCTCTTGCGCATGGCGGAGTTTCATTAAGGATAGCATGTGGCAAAAGGCTTTGTAAAGAAATTCGGCTATTCACCAGTTCGGTCTTTGCGGTGGATGCTGAATAGAAAAAGACTGCCCAGAAGTAGCTTCTGGACAGTCTTTAAAGGTGCCGTGATTATTGAAGGCTGAAGTAGATGAAGCGATCGTTGTACTCCAGGTCGGAGTCAGCGCGTTGAAGGATGAAGTAGTTCGTCTCATTTTTGTAAACCGTGATGAGAATTTTGCCGGTCGCTTCATAAGACTTGCTATCACCCGGCACGACTTTCGAAGTAGGCAGCTTGTACACAAGGTCTGAAATTACACGGGACAAAGAGCCGTCGAAGCCGTAATCAGTTGCGCCAATGATCGACTTGGAAGTAGGCGTTTTTACGCCCCAGGCATAAGGCTTGTACGAGGATAGGTAAGATACGCCGGTTGCAGAAGAAGATGTACCTTTCTTTACCGTAGCATTAGCGACCTTGAGGTTGACCGTCAGCATGCGGTACTCGACATCATTATCGGAAGTCGGCTTTTTGAAACCGAGCTTCACGATATCATCAACGGAGATCGGCTCCACTTTATTGATCGTAAACGTGTAGTCAGCGGTCGTCGAGTCGGAGTCTTTGTAATGGTAATAATCGTTGAAGGTAAAAGAGCGGCCCAGGCCAATCGGGTCCTTGATAGTACCATTGTTGCTGCTGGCAGGACCTGGATTGGACGTTTCGGCAGGCTTCGGCGTCGACGTCGGTTGTACAGGCTCCGGTGTGCTTGCAGGTGCCGGGGTATTAGCAGGTGCTGGTGTGTTTGCAGGAGCCGGCGTGTTCGCCGGGGTACCCGGGTCTTCAAAGCTGTTGTCTTGTGTTCCTTGACCCGAAGAGATGATAACCGATTGGGTTGCTCCATCCCACGTTACCGCACCGCCCAACGCTTCCGCAAGCGGCTTCGCTGGAACATATGTATGACCGTTGTACATGATGGGATCCATCGATCCCGTGCTGTCCGCCAGCACCAGTGTCTTGCCGTCTACCTTGATCTTGACGGCTGGATTTTGAATGGCGCTGATCTTTTTCGCAACGCTTGCGCCGTAAGCTCCTGTTGCGGCTCCAATACTCAAAGCCCCAACCATTAAACCGATAAGCAATTTCTTCGACTTCATGAAAACCCCTCCTATTGCAATAAATGTGACACTTCCATATTTCAACATAAGTCTATATGACAAAATATGATAGAACAATTCAAAAATCGCGGAGTTCGGGAAGTTATCACATTTTCAAACTAAGATTTACGGTAAAATACCATATATGCCCAAGGAATAAAGGGAGCCGCATTGAAAAATATCAATGGATATCGTACGTGAAGCCATTATTGCAACCCTACCAATGTCATGTGATTGTGATTGAAGGAATTTTAACGAAACTACGAAGTTTTTCGATGATTATGTGATGTTTTTTATTGAACAATCTCAAAAAATATGAACTCTGATCATAAATCCTGTAGTTTCGTCTATCAAAGTGTGTTTGTTGTAGCTTTTTTACTATACAAGATGTAGGCCTCTGGAAACAGAACGCAAGGGAATCTGTAACATTTGGAGGATTGCCAGCGTCTGGTAAATGAATATGGTTGCTTCTATATAAAAAGGGGGACTCAAGAAATGGCATGGAAACGGGTGAGATTGCTTTTGGCAGTTGGGTGTTTGATTGCCGTTTTGGTCGGCTGCAGTGCGAACAAATCCGATTCAGCCGCAGGATCGTATGAAGCGGAGACCGCTGCCGCAAAACCTCAGGCAGTAGGAAGCACAACGGGGAATGAGTCTGCTCCTATTACGGGAGCATTGACAGAAGGGGCTCAGTTCAGTTCGTCTGCCGACAAGAAGGTCGGCGGCTTACAGGCGGAGATTGAACCAACTGCAGCCATGAATCGGAAGCTGATCTACCGTGCCAACCTCTCGCTGGTTGTGAAGGAATATACGGAAGCTCAGGCGGAGATTCGATCGATCGTAGCCGGCTCTGGAGGGTACATCCTTACATTCACAGAAGAAGAGCGCTCCGGGGTGTGGTCTGGACAATTTACGGCAAAGGTTCCCTCGAAGGGATTGAACGACCTGTTAGCCAAGCTCGATCAAATTCCCACGATCAAGAAAAACAGAAGCGTCGAAGGGACAGATGTTTCGGAGGAGTATGTAGACCTGGAAGCTCGATTAAAGGTAAAGGAAGCGACGGAAGCGCGATTGCTGGAATTCCTGGCAAAAGCAAATCAGACAGACGACCTCGTCAAATTTGTTGATCAACTGGATCAGGTACAAGCAGAAATTGAGCAAGCAAAGGGAAAAATGAAGTACATCGATCAGAATGTAGCCCTTTCAACTGTTGATATCGATCTATCCGAAAAGAAAGCGGCTGTTACTTCACAAGTGGAGAAAAAGACGCTTGGGGCTAGCATCAAGCGAGCGTTCGGGCTCTCCATTGGATGGGTTGGCGCTTTCCTGCGCGGACTGCTCATCTTCATCGTAGCAGCTATTCCAATCGTCACCATCCTTGCTGTAGCTGCTTCACCCGGCTACTTTATATGGAGAAAGATAAAGAAAACGGGCTCGAAGAGAGATCAAACTCCCTGATTTGCTTGCTCAGCAGGCCTGCGCTTTCCGCGCAGGCCTGCTTTGTTTATAGATTTCAAAAAAGGCTTGCAAATGATAGTTGTCCGTGATATAGTATAAATCCGGTCAGCGAAATCGACAAGATTTTGAAGGATTCGACAGAATTCGATAAAAAGTTGTTGACAACCTGATAGGAAAGCAGTAAGATATAAGAGTTGCTTTGCAAGAGGCGACAAAATAAAGGTTGACATCGCATGAATCGATATGGTATGATAAATACCCAGTCGAAAGAAAGTCGATGCCGACTGACAATGGTCCTTTGAAAACTGAACAACGAGTGGTAAGGACGCAGAATTCGGACTTCGGTTCGAAAGACGCACAAACAAACACGCAAGTGTTAAGTAATGAGCTTAATGAAACGATCTATAAACTTTTATGGAGAGTTTGATCCTGGCTCAGGACGAACGCTGGCGGCGTGCCTAATACATGCAAGTCGAGCGGAGTTTGTCTGATTCTTCGGATGAAGATAAGCTTAGCGGCGGACGGGTGAGTAACACGTAGGCAACCTGCCCTCAAGACCGGGATAACCTTCGGAAACGAAAGCTAAGACCGGATACGTTCTTTCTGCCGCATGGTGGGAAGAAGAAA
>NZ_JBDQQO010000010.1:0-162308 GCF_039888655.1 Gorillibacterium sp. CAU 1737 | reverse complement strand
GAAGACGAAAGACGTGTCTGGCTTGATCGTTCATAGCGATCAAGGGTTCCAGTACACGTCCTACGCGTATCACGACATGCTGCCACAGGTTGGCGCCCAAATCAGCATGTCACGTCGAGGCAACTGTTATGACAATGCCTCTATGGAGAGCTTCTTCTCGCATCTCAAAACGGAAGGGCTCTACCCCTATGATATCCGATCGCTTGAAGAAGCTCAAAGGAGAATTGAATCGTACATCCACTTTTATAACCACTGCCGACCACAACGAAGACTAAACAAGCTGACTCCGGTTACGTACAGACGCCAGCTTGCTGCCTAGAGGTTTTTTTCACTGTCTACATTTCGGGGACTTGACCACAAGTGGTCAAGGGCTTCTCTCAGGTGATTTGTAGTGAGTTCGAACTGACCCCACTTTGATAATCTAGTCTTACTGCCAAGAGGGATTATTCTGGATGCAAATTCGTTTAGATAATCGGTATCCGAAGGATAATTACCAAAAGGATGAACAGAACCAGGACGAAAGCGATCGCGCTTCCGAATCCTCCACCGACTGCGATTCCCATAGTTAGCACTCCCATCTGCAAAGGATCATACATGATATGTCCGGTAAAGGGGAGCGAATTGGACTGATGGGTACATGCGATGACCCATTTTTCTCAATAAAGGCCCTGACAGCTGAAGCCATCAGGGCGAATTCGCAAGCGCTTGCCGGGCTAGAAAGCCAATCGGATCAGCCATGCTAAGCAAAACAATGCCCTACCAGCAACAACAGCCAGCAGGGCATATTAGAAAAATCGTCCTCCAAAAAAGGGGAATCCAAATTCATTGAATTGGTCGAACCGTTCGAATGGGGCAAACGGAAAAAATGACCGCTCAAACCTCTCAAATCCAAATGGCGAAAAAGGTGAAAAGGGGGTGAATGCCGATGTACGAACGGATTTCTTTGACCGTTTTTTTGATGCCATATAGATCACCACCACACGAAGGATGATTACCAAAAGAATGAACAGAACCAGAGCAAGAGCCGTCGCACTTCCATATCCGCCACCAACGGCGACCCCCATAGTTAACACCTCCATCTACAAAAGATGTATATGATATGTCCGCTATGAGGGAGCAAATGGGGCAATTGAGTACGTGCAGCGACCCATCTTCACACAAAAGACCTCGCCAGCCTAAGCCAGCGGGGTATCCTCGAAACAGCGGACACTTTCGGGGAGATGTTTTTCTCGGCACCAATTCGCCTTTTCGGGCTGATTTGAGCAGCGTATATTCGGCTATAAAAAGCAAAACAAAAAGGGACTCAAGGGTTTCTCTCAAGTGAACTAGCCGAAATGGAGTAAACAAGCAGTATAATAATAAAGGTCCCTTTAGCAAAAGTACCGATTATGTAGTTCATGATAAATTCTATCTTTTAAAGTGAACAAGTATACTGTCTCTGATTAAATAGATGTTAGCCCATCTGGCCAAAGCTTGTCGGGTCTCTAGACCTTTCACCGACAGTCGATGAAGATAACTTCAGCGCTCAGCAGAAAAAACTTGCTCCGTTCTTCCATAAAAATGTTACGTAATGTATAGGCACGCATTATAAAAATCACTTGCATGTGGTATAATGCCAATAGAAGAAGCTTAGAATGCTAAAGGAGCCGTGCGGCTAACACGACTCCCCTGGCAATAGCCGCTTTTAAGGGCGGTAGGCTTCGAATAGGTAACGTCCGGATAGACCGCTAACCATTGTCCGTGGGGCGGTCTATTTCTTTTTGTTTAGGTAACTGAGCAGCGCAAGAATGAACATGCCGAACATGAACATTAAGCTGAGTGCTTGGTATACCTCCACAGGCATCACCTCCCTTCCGAGAGGTTAGCCGACCGCCCATATAGCCTTTCTATTGCCCTTTAATTATAGCATATGCCCACTTGGTAATCTTCTCCTTTTGGACCGCTCTATCCAACTGAGCTAGAGCGCCTACTCTACATAAAAACGAAAAAACCCTTGATTCACAAAGGAATCAAGGGTTTCTCTCAAGTGATCTGTAGTGGGCTCGAACCACTGACCCCCACCCTGTCAAGATGGTGCTCTCCCGGCTGAGCTAACAGATCATATCGGGTTTCGCCCGCTTCTTTTTTGAAGCTCGTAAGCGGCGACAAGTGATATATTATCAGGTATCCCTCGACAAGTCAACTCCTGCTCGGAATTTTTTCGACGACGCGATTTCGGAATGGAATTCCTGCTTATTTGCAAAATTCTTCTGTGTTAAAATCGGGTAGAATCCTGGCCGCGGCCACATGGGAACAGGAGGAACCCTTGAGTCCATCACGCAAACGCAAAAAGAAACGCAGTCGCACGAAGCCCCGTTTCCTACAATTCATCGCCTTTCTGATCGTCCTCTTTCTCCTCTTCCTTTACATCCGACAAGAAAACGGAGAGAACTGGCCTCTGCCCTGGGCGACACCGGACCCATCGGCGGTGGTTCGCATCGAGTTCCCCTCCGATCGTTATCCCAAAACGGCGGAGCACATTCGGAACGCCATCAAGTCGGGAGAGTCTGCGTATTGCACCATCGACCGAGCCGGTGCGGAGGAGAATCGTTCCGAGTCGCTACGAGGCATACCTACCCGCAAAGGCTACGATCGCGACGAATGGCCGATGGCCATGTGCGAAGAAGGAGGAAAAGGCGCCGATGTCGCCTATATCCCCCCTGCCGATAACCGAGGCGCTGGAAGCTGGATTGGCAATAAGCTGGACGACTATCCCGACGGAACCGTAGTCGAGATTATCGTACCCTAACGATCTTCGGGAGTCTTCTTCTCATCCTTATCTCGAGAAGAGGGCTCCCCTTCTCCGTTTCGGGGCCTGTTGAAGGCCGCCTCGAACAGCCCGGTCGCAGACAGCCCCGACAGCGCTCCCGCCCACAATCGGAGCACCAAGGTCAAGTCCGTAAACGGATAAGCCACCAGCCCAATCAGCATACCGAGCGCGACTCCGGTCAGCGGCACCAGCCTCTTGGGGATGGGAACCGTCACCTTGACCAGTTGAACCGCCGCCAAGACAAAGACAGACAGCATTGATGAGAACGCTAGCATGCGTGTCAGGAGTTCTTGATCCATCCTGCATTCCTCCCTGCTTCCTTTCGCTGAAACGAAGGATGGGGGACTTAGCGTCAAGCGATGGCTTGGCTCATGTATACAGCCCAATCGCCTTAACCAGGATAGAGCCATTTTGCTGCACCCTAGCCCCCTTGTCCGCTTTCCGTCCCTTCCATCTCCGTTTCTACTACTTTATGCAGGAGGAACTCCAGAGGATGTCCGACAATCTCCTATTTCTTCATCGTTTGGCTGGTCAACCACTGCTGGGTTAGCCGAATTGCTTCCTCCAGAGGCTCGGTTATTCCCTGAAAAGGATGCACCGCACCGAAGGTATGATTGCCTCCCGATACCTTCAGCCACGGAATGTCCGGGCGAAGCTCGGTGAGCGCCGCAGAGCCCTTGCGAAGTCGAGCGCTGTCCTCTGTTCCTTGAATGAGCACGACAGGCGGTTGAATTCCCTGAATACGCCCTAAGATATCGAACCGGCCAGCATTGGCCTCCAAGTCCTCCAACAGCACGCGATCCAGCGGCATGTGCTGCTTTGTGCGCCCGTTCAGCACATAAGCGCGTCCGTGCTCTCGCATGTCTGCCTTTTCCTGATCCGAGTACAGGTCCACATTCGTGATCCCGTTCCAGCTGATGACTCCCGCAACTTCCCCTGGATGCTCAAGCGCATACAGCAAGGAGTCTCCTGCTCCGCGGCTGTGTCCCAGCAGATAGACATCCTCTTCTACCCGCAGCCCGAGCGGCGTTCGACCCTGACGCACCGCGTTCACCAGGAACTCCAAATCCTCCAGCTCCCGGGTATACGTATTGCATGCAAATTTGTCCAACTCAGTGAAGGTGAACGGGTCTTCCCCTACCCCATTATGGGTAAAATTGAACGTAATCACATCAAAGGAAGTCGCCAACTGTTCCCCAAGGTAAGGAAAGAAGCCCCAGTCTTTGAACCCTTTGTAGCCATGGCATACGATGACTACACCTTGACTTTCATGTTGACTAGGGAATGCCGTTCCTCGAAGAATTCGATCGGGTGCAAGCTCCAATTCAAAAGCAATGCTCACGCAGACTCCTCCTTTTTGCCTGTTGTTAGGCTTAGTATAAGGGGGAAGGAGCGGCCGGATCAAATTTTACCAAGGGGTGCAACCTTTTAAAACAAGTGCCCGTCTGAGGGGGTGGAGGTGCATCAACGATGACAACCAAATGGAAATGGATTTCGGCTGCTGTGCTGCCAGCCGTTCTGTGGAGCTCTGTAGCCATGGCATTCAGTGATACGGCGGGGGACCCGGCAGAAGCGAAGATCAAGAGCCTGCAGAAGGATGGGATTCTTCGCGGAGTAAATGGAGACCAGTTTGCACCGAAGCAGGTGCTGACCTATGAGCAAGGGATTCATTTGCTGGTGAAGGCGTTCAATTTGAACCTGGACGACATTCAATTTGTAAAAGAACCGAAGGCGAGTGATTACTTCTCGAAAGTTTCGGACAGCGCCTGGTATGCGAATGATTTTGTCATTGCGCAGTTCACGCTGGAGCTGGGCAAGGACGTCAACCCGAAGGCTCCCATTACCCGCGAAGCCTACGCCCACCTGCTCAGCAAAGCCATCCAACAAACAGGTGAGTATGCCACGATCTTGTTGTACAATATCATTGAGGACGAGAACATGATTGATCCTGCCGCTTCCGGCAGCATTCAGTTCCTGTTGAACACGAAGATCACGAAGCTCGATTCCGCACACAAGTTCCGCCCGAAAGCCAGCATCACCCGCTCTGAAGCAGCGGATATGCTGTACGAAGCCCGCGCCTTTGTGACCAGTCACGGCGGGAAGCTTAGCGCGGAGCCTACTCCCGGAGAGGAGGATAACTCGGTGACACCGGAAGACGAATCAGCCCTGTCCGTTGAAGCGATCAGCCCCGACGTGAACAAAGTGACCTTGACCGTCACCGTTCCGCACCCGGGATATGGCGTGGTCATCACAGGGATACAATTCACCAGTGACCACAAGGCCATCATCCGCTACAAGCTCACAGATCCCGACCCCGATATGTTTTATCCGATGGTCTTGAAGGATGTCAAGGTGTCCACTTACATCGATAAGGCGTATACTCCCGTTGCGATGCTGACGAAATAAGAGTAGATGATGTCCCCTTTACTTAATAAAAGCTGCCCCTACCGAATAGTAGGCGCAGCTTTTTTATGCCCGACTCCTCACGGCTTGTATCGGTCGGGATACGCGGCTCTCGCCTTTTCTGTAAACGCACGAATGAACTCCGTCTTGGCCTCGGTATACCCATCCCGATTGTGCTCAAACTCATGAAACAAGCTTTCCTTCAAGCGGCTATAATCCTTCGCCACCTCGGGATGGTCGAGCAAATAGTCGCGAAAATAAAGCTCTCCGACATCGCTTAAGCAGCAAACATGGAGGTGGTACACCTTTTCAGCAAATCCAAACGGGGTATAGCCTTTGTTATAGCTTGTCTTCTTAGTGGGTTCCTCCTGTTTTGACATACAGGTCCAACCCGCTTCCCTCAACCGCTCCTCCACTTGGCTCCAGTCGCAGTCTTCCCCCACTTCCACAAGAATGTCTACCGTCGGTTTGGCAATCAGGCCCGGAACCGTCGTACTCCCCATGTGGTTGATTCGCTTGACGGTTTCACCAGAGCTTGTACGACTTGCTCCTCTTCTTCCCGATACCATTCGTAGTAATCGGGATTATGCTCCTTCAGGATAATGGGGAACAATCTCCACAGTTCCTCGATCGTCATATCGGCTAACGGTTTTGTCATGAATATTCCTCCGTCCGTTTCATTCCGTGAATGTGTCCAGCGTCCATTTTCGTATGCGACTGCTCACGTAAACGAGTTCGGCAATTTTCCCCGCCCTCTCGCTTTGATGCCCGTACCACTATTCACACAGCAGGATATACTCGTCCTCTGTCTCTAAAAAGAGCGTTCGGTAGCCGGCCCAGGAATCGTCATAGCGGATTTCAACCGCCCGCTGAACCCCTTCAATCTTCATGAAAAACATTTCTTCTTCCAGCCTCTTTAGGCCCAGCTTATAGATGCCAGGTCCGCCGATTTTATCCTCTACTCCGTACCTCTGCTCATAAACCGCTATGCCCTCTATGACCTTCTTCGTCTTATCCGTTATGCATTGATTCGCAAACTCTTCTGCCTCGGAACTCCCCCATGTCTGTAAGGTGAAGTCCGCCACATCCTTCAAGAAGAAATGCTCGTAAATGCTCTTTGCGGCTTCTGTGGAAGCCATGTCGCTCTCATACCACTCCTCAACCTCGATAAGTTCCAAAAGCCATAGCTTCAAGAAAGCATCAAGCTCATGGGCAAAAGCAGCCTTCAATCCACGATAAATCCCGAGATAGAGCTCGTATTCCGACCAGGTATGAAACCGGACTCCCTCCAGTTTCGACAGATCCAGCTCGCCAAAAGAGTGCTGAATGACTTCGGGAGCTTCCCGCGCCGCTTCCACTACCTGGTTTACATGAATGTACATGGTCGCCTTCTCCGTTTCTTCGTTCTAGACGTCTGATCTTAATCGGGAGTATAGCATCAAATCAACGACTCCATGCCCTTTCCAGACATGTCCCTGCCGAATCGTCCCTTCGAGGGTGAACCCGTTTCGCAGGAGGACATGTTGCGATTTCTCATTTTCCGGCATGACGAACGCTTGAACCCGGTTGATCTCCAGGTCGCCAATCAGATACTCCAGCATCGCCGCCACGGCTTTCGTTGCGATGCCTTGCCCCCACACCCGATTCTGGAGTCGATACCCTATTGTGATGGCGTTAACTTCCGGGGCATAATCAAACAGTTCCACGGTACCCACCACTCGATCAGACTCGCTGTTCAGGCAAATCCCGAGAAGGATCAGCTTTTTCTTGAGAAAGTCCCGTTCAAAATGACCGATCATATTCGCGACAGCCTCCTTCGTCTTCCTGAGCATGACGGGGCTGTGGCGAAACTGATTTTCGTTGCTGTATAGTTCAAACAAGTCGTCCACATCAGATGGAACCGTTTTACGCAAGGTGACTTCATCGGCGGTTATGTACGGAAAGTGTTCATATGGGCTTTTCACTGCCATGGGAACGACCTCTTCTCTGCTTAAGGTAATAAATCCATTTTTCCATAAAAAAGAAAGAAGTCAATCCATTGGGATTGACTTCTTGGGGATAACGCCTTAGTGGGCCCTGCAGGACTCGAACCTGCGACCAATCGGTTATGAGCCGACCGCTCTAACCAACTGAGCTAAGGGCCCTTTCCAAAAAACAGTATTGCGGGGGCAGGATTTGAACCTGCGGCCTTCGGGTTATGAGCCCGACGAGCTACCGGGCTGCTCCACCCCGCGTCGACGACTGATTTATAGTCACAAAATATAGTATACCCCGAGCATTTTCCAAGTGTCAAGATAAAAGAACACTCAAAAGCAGACCGCACGTAACCGCCGGTCCGCTGCCGTTCCCCCTTCTTGCCCTGCCCATTTCAGGTGGGAATGTACCGCACTCCGAAACGCCCTTTGCAAGAGCGGTAGATCTCTACGTTCCGAGGGCAATCGTATCCGTAGATCCACCAATCCTCTTCCATCCGCTTGGCAAGGCATCCCGCCTGGAACTTGGTGTCATACAGCTTGGCCCAATAAATCCAATCCATGCTTCCGTTCATGCCTGATCCCGATCCCTTCGTCCGCATAATGGAATAAGGCTAGCTTGCCCATTTTGGCGTCACGGTTTCCATATGGTCGAAGGGAATCGGTACCAAAGCTGCAACCTATTCGCCTGCGCTGGCTTCCTTCAAGAAGGGATCAAGCGGAATCACCTTAGCCTCCTGAGCACTAGCTGCCTCTCCAGCTGCCAGTGCTTCCAGCTCATACACCTTCTCGTCCAAATCACGCTGACGGTGGGCGATACGGCTGGAAGCCGACGAAGCAACAGCAGCGACCAAGTCATCCAAGAAGGTATTCACTTTGCCGAGTGCTTTATTGTCCAGTTGGCGAATGATGCCTACCTTTTGTTTGTCCAAATAGCCGAAGGTGGTCACGGCAATGCTGCCATAGCCAAACACCGAGCCGAGGGCCAGCGTTTCATCGCAGCCGAACAAGCCTTCGTCGTCGCGGAGAATGGACAGCAACGGTTCAGAGACAAGCCCCTGCTCGGCCAGAACATCCAGTTCAATCCCAACAAGGATCGCATGCTGAAGCTCCCGTTTGGAGAGGACGGCACGCACGCTCTCCAGGCAGGTTTCCTTAGAAAGATTGGGATGATACGGCAGCTGCATGTCGTACACGATATCGGCAATCGCTTCCAATTCGACACCGCGCTCCGCTAGCTTGCGATACACGGCATTTTCCAATTCCCGGTTGTGGACTCTCATCGAACTTCCCCTTCCCGCCTCGCTTCTCGTCTTCCTGATCGGAAACAGAAGCCTTTCCTTCTATTGTAATCACCGCAGGGAAAAAGGTTCGGTATCTTTCTCCCTACCCAGAAGATTCGACACGACGGGAGTCGATCCCTGCAAAAAGAGCCACCCACCGTCCATAAAGACGAAGAATGGCTTTGAAGGGAGTGCGGTTCGTTACTCGGCTTTGCCGTACTCCGAGGGATTGGCCCGCCATGCTTTCAGCTTGGCAAGATCCTCCTCCTGGATGTAGCCTTGGGCGAGAGCCGTGTCCAAGAGCGCTGAATAAGTCGTCAACGTTTCCACCGGAATGCCTGCGTCAGCGAAAAGTGCGGACGCTTGCGCAAACTCATAGGTAAAGATCGCGAGAACGGACTGAACATCGCCGCCTGCTTCCTTGGCTGCCAAGGCAGCCTTCAGAGAGCTGCCCCCGGTGGAGATCAGATCTTCGATCACAACGACCTTCTGCCCTTCCTTCAGGACACCTTCAATTTGATTCTGCTTGCCATGCCCCTTCGCTTTATCCCGAATGTAGATCATCGGAAGGTTCAGCTTGTCCGCTACCCACGCTGCATGCGGGATACCGGCGGTAGCCGTTCCGGCGATCACCTCTGCATTCGGATACTTCTGCCGAATCAATTCGGCAAAGCCTTCGGCAATCAGGGTCCGAATGTTAGGGTAGGACAGTGTCAGCCGATTGTCGCAATAGATAGGCGACTTGAGCCCGGAGGTCCAGGTAAACGGATCGTTCGGACGCAGAGCGACCGCTTTGATATTGAGCAGGGAATGAGCAATGGTCTCGCTCAGGTTATGCATGGCCATGGGTAAGCATCTCCTCCAAAATGGTTTCAAGTGCGAGCCTCGGGTCGGCCTGTGCGGTGATCGGACGGCCGATGACGAGGAAGTCCGTTCCTTCGCGAAGCGCCATCGCCGGGGTCATCATGCGCGACTGGTCTCCGGCATCCGCGCCGGCCGGTCGAATTCCCGGCGTGATTGTCAAGAAAGATTCACTCGTCGCTTCCTTAATGGGGCGCACCTCTTGCGCCGAGGCGACCACTCCGTCAAGACCTGCCTGCTTGGTGAGGCGAGCATAGCGGGTAACGGCATCCGCCAGCGTTCCGGGAATGCCGATCTGCTCGTTGAGCGTCGCTTGATCCGTGCTCGTGAGCTGCGTGACCGCAATGAGCAGCGGACGATCCGGAAGGGCCACCCCCGAAGCGTTATCGAGGGTGGACGAAGAGCGAGATACACCGGTAAGCGCTTTGTCCATGCCCTCGCGAGCCGCCTCCATCATCCGCACCCCACCGGCGGCGTGGACGTTGAACATGTCCACGCCCAGCCGAGTAATGCTCTCGGCTCCTCCTTTTACCGTGTTCGGAATGTCATGCATCTTCAGATCGAGGAAAACGCGGTAGCCTCTCTTCTTCAAGTTCTCCACGAAGCGAGGGCCTTCTGCATAAAACAGCTGCATACCGACTTTCAGATAGCACGGAATGCCTTCGAGGGACGCGAGCAGCGATTCCGCTTGAGCGGCATTCGGGTAATCAAGGGCAACGATGATGCGTCGAGCAAGCTCGTCCCGGTTTGCCGGGTTTCCTTCCGTCGCATGGAATGCGTGAGTCATAGGCTCCTCCTATACGGATCATATGGGCGAAAGCGTGGATTCAAACCGGCAGAACAGGCCGGCTTGAATACCGCTCTCTCGGCACACGACACGACCCTTCATCCATAGGTGAGTCTTCTGGAGGAAGGGCCGTGTCGGCCATGCCGGAGTGCTTCATCGCCCTCCGGCTTTATTGCTTATACGTGTACACGTGCCTTCGGGGTCGCTTCTGCGGTGGTCGGCATGGAGCGAGAAGTGAAGTTGATCGTCTGCAGCACATGCAGCAGCGCCTTCACCGTATCGAGCGAGGTCATACAGACGACGCCGTTCTCTACCGCCTCGCGGCGGATGCGGAAGCCGTCGCGCTCCGGCTCCTTGCCTCTCGTCAGCGTGTTGACGATGAAATGGGCTTGCCCGCCGCGGATCAGATCGAGGATGTTTGGCGCTCCCTCGCTCAGCTTGTTTACGGTGGTAACTTGGAGCCCTGCTTCTGTCAGTGCCTTGGCCGTTCCTCCGGTCGCGATAATGCGGTAGCCGAGCTCGTCGAAGCCCTTCAGGATTTCCGCTGCCTCGGCTTTGTCCTTGTCGGCGACCGTTGCAATGATCGAACCAGCCGGCGGAATCTTCATGCCGGAGCCGACAAGTCCCTTGTACAGTGCCTTCGCATAGTTCCGATCGCGGCCCATGACTTCACCCGTCGATTTCATCTCCGGGCCAAGCGTCGTATCAACCCGGCGCAGCTTGGCGAAGGAGAAGACCGGTACCTTGACGGATACATGGTCATCTTCCGGATACAAGCCTTCCGAATAGCCGAGCTCTTCCATCTTCTTGCCGAGGATGACTTGGGTGGCGATCTTCGCCATCGGGATCGTCGTGACCTTGCTCAGGAACGGCACGGTGCGCGACGAGCGCGGATTGACTTCAATGACGTAGACTTCGTCCTGGAAGATGACGTATTGGATGTTCACCAGCCCGCTCACGCGGAGGGCCTTCGCGATCTTGATGGTGATGTCAACGATCTTTTGCTTGATGATGGGAGAGAGCGTCTGCGGCGGGTAAACGGCGATGGAGTCGCCGGAGTGTACGCCAGCCCGTTCTACATGCTCCATGATTCCCGGAATGAGTACCGTTTGGCCGTCACAGATGGCGTCCACCTCGACCTCCTTGCCCAGCATATAGCGGTCGATCAGCACCGGATGCTCCGGATTGATCTTCACCGCTTTTTCCATGTAGCTGAGCAGGTCTTCGTCGGAGTAGACAATCTCCATGGCACGCCCTCCGAGGACGTATGAGGGGCGAACCAGCACCGGGTAGCCGAACTTCGCCGCTATTCCAACCGCTTCGTCCACCGAAGTGACCGTCCCGCCCGGAGGTTGGGGAACTTGCAGCTCACTCAGCAGCGCTTCAAATTTCTTGCGATCTTCCGCCTGGTCAATGCTTTCCAGGTCGCTGCCCAGAATGCGCACA
This sequence comes from Gorillibacterium sp. CAU 1737, assembly GCF_039888655.1. Classification (NCBI taxonomy): domain Bacteria; kingdom Bacillati; phylum Bacillota; class Bacilli; order Caryophanales; family Paenibacillaceae; genus Gorillibacterium; species Gorillibacterium sp. CAU 1737. The sequence continues at coordinate 150,746 of NZ_JBDQQO010000010.1, read as the reverse complement.
CCGGCTTTGGCGAGCGGAGCCGCGAGGTTAATCGCGGTTTGGCCGCCGAACTGTACAATGACACCGATCGGCTGCTCGCGCTCGATGACATTCATGACATCCTCGAAGAACAGAGGCTCGAAGTACAGCCGGTCCGAGGTGTTGAAGTCGGTCGATACCGTCTCGGGGTTGTTGTTGATGATGACGGCTTCGTAGCCGGCTTCTTGAATCGCCCATACCGCATGCACGGTCGAGTAGTCAAATTCGATCCCTTGGCCGATGCGGATCGGACCGGAGCCAAGCACGACAACCTTGGGCTTCTCCGTCTTGATCCCTTCGTCCTCTACTTCATAGGAGGAGTAATAGTACGGGGTAACCGCTTCGAACTCGGCGGCGCACGTATCGACCATCTTGTAGACCGGCTTCAGGTTCAGCTTCTGACGGAAGCTGCGCACTTCCGCTTCGATTGAATGAGAGAGGGCGAGCTCGGTCTTGCGGCGAATCTCCGCAATGGAGCGGTCGGTGAAGCCTTTGCGTTTCGCTTGGTAGAGAAGCTCCGGGGTGAGCTCAACCGCGGCCAGCTCCTTCTCGAAGGCAACCATCCCTTGCAGCTTGTTCAGGAACCACCAGTCGATCTTCGTCAGCTCCTGCAGGAACTCCAGGGAATAGCCGCGGCGATAGGCCTCCGCCACCAGGAAGAGACGCTCGTCATCCGGCTTCGCCAGACGCGCTTGAAGCGTCGCGTCGTCCAGTTCAGCGGCTTCTTCCAGATACAGGCGATGCGCACCAATTTCAAGGGAGCGGATCGCTTTGTGCAGCGATTCCTCGAAGGTACGGCCGATGGCCATGACTTCACCGGTTGCTTTCATCTGCGTGCCCAGCTTACGGTTCGCCGAAGTAAACTTGTCGAACGGCCAGCGCGGAATCTTCGAGACAATGTAGTCGAGTGTCGGTTCGAAGCAAGCATACGTCTGCCCCGTAACCGGGTTGATGATTTCGTCGAGCGTATAGCCGATGGCGATCTTCGCAGCCATCTTGGCGATCGGGTATCCCGTTGCTTTGGAGGCGAGCGCCGACGAACGGCTGACCCGCGGGTTTACCTCGATGACGTAATATTGGTAGCTGTACGGATCGAGGGCATATTGGACGTTGCAGCCGCCTTCGATGTTCAACGCGCGGATGATCTTGAGCGAGGCGGAGCGGAGCATCTGGTACTCCCGATCCGACAACGTCTGGCTCGGCGCCACGACGATGCTGTCCCCGGTGTGGACACCGACCGGGTCAAGGTTCTCCATGTTGCAGACGACGATGCAGTTGTCACCGGCATCGCGCATCACTTCATACTCGATTTCTTTCATCCCGGCGATGCTCTTCTCAATGAGGCACTGGCCGATCGGGCTGTAGCGAATCCCGGAAGCGACGATCTCGCGAAGCTCCTCTTCCTCAGAAGCAATGCCGCCGCCCGTACCACCGAGCGTATAAGCGGGGCGCACGATAATCGGATAGCCGATGGTGTTCGCGAAGTCGACCGCTTCCGGCACCGTCGTGACAATGACGCTATCCGGTACCGGCTGCTCCAACTCGCGCATGAGCTCGCGGAACAGGTCGCGGTCTTCGGCTTGCTCGATGGCTTCCAGCTGTGTGCCGAGCAGTTTGACGTTCTCGCGCTCCAACACGCCGGCACGGGCAAGCTCTACGGCCATGTTGAGGCCGGTTTGGCCGCCAAGCGTCGGCAGAAGGCCGTCCGGTTTTTCCTGGCGGATGATCTGAGTGACGAAATCGAGAGTAATCGGTTCGATGTAGACCTTATCGGCCATGTTGGTGTCGGTCATGATCGTGGCCGGGTTGCTGTTGATCAGAACGACCTCGATTCCCTCTTCCTTGAGGGCTTGGCAAGCTTGCGTTCCGGCATAGTCGAATTCAGCGGCTTGCCCGATGACGATCGGGCCGGAGCCGATGACGAGAATTTTTTTGAGATCAGCATTTTTCGGCATAAGACGGTTCTCCTTTCAAGACAAGCTCCTCATCGTGACCTAGTGCGGCTTCCGCCTGTGCAGGCGCGGCCTTGCTGCGGTTCGCCGCAGCACCCAGGTAGATCGCGGCCTGGCGGGACGGCTTCGAGACCGTCTCCTTGTGCGTGCGAATCATCTCGATGAACTGGTCGAACAGGTACCCGGAATCTTCCGGTCCGGGCGATGCTTCCGGGTGGTATTGGACGGAGAAGGCGGGGTACTCGCTGTGGCGAACGCCCTCCACGGTTTTGTCATTGTTGTTGATGTGGGTAATTTCGAGCTTGGTGCCTGTAATGCTCTCCGTCTTCACGGTGTACCCGTGGTTTTGGGAAGTGATGTAGCAGCGTCCGGTGGCGAGCTCCTTCACCGGGTGATTGCCGCCGCGATGGCCGAACTTCATCTTCTCGGTATCGGCTCCGCAAGCGAGCGAGAGGAGCTGGTGCCCGAGGCAGATGCCGAAGATCGGAATTTCACCGAGCAGGTTCTTGATGGTCTCAACAGCATGGGGGACGTCCTTCGGGTCTCCAGGGCCGTTCGACAGCATGATGCCGTCAGGGTCGAGCTTGCGGATCACGTCTGCCGTTGCGTTCTGCGGGACAATGACCACATCGCAGCCCCGGCTCACGAGATCCCGGACGATGCCGCTCTTCGAGCCGTAGTCGATGACGGCTACCCGCTCCCTCGGTCCTGGAATGTGGAGCGCAGATTTCGTTGAGACGCGTGCTACTTGGTCGCGCATCAAGGTGGACGCTTGCAGACGCTCCTTCAACTCCTCCACCGTTTCCTTTCCGGTGGTCAGTACGCCGCTCATGGTGCCGTGATGACGCAGGATGCGGGTCAGCATCCGCGTGTCGATACCACTGATCCCCGGAATGCCGTATTCCTTCAACAGGTGATCGACCGTATCCTGAGCCCGCCAGTTGCTGGGCATCGATTCGTGCTCGCGCACCACGAAGCCGTGAACAAACGGACGAATGGATTCAAAATCGTCTCGGGTGATGCCATAATTGCCGATCAGCGGGTAGGTCATGGTAACAATCTGGCCGCAGTATGACGGATCCGACAGGACCTCCTGGTACCCCGTAATCCCTGTATTGAACACGACTTCACCGGTTGACTCTCCCTCTGCACCAAACGCCAAGCCCGTGAACAGTGTGCCGTCCTCCAAAAGCAGCCTTGCCTGCATGATCCCCACTCCTTCGGTTTTCGATTGAATATTTATTCATCATGTGTGTATGGAAACGACAGTGGTCTGCATGGTTTGTTCCATGATCTCCGTGCATCTTTCTCCCCTTACATGAACAAGATCGGCGAGTCCGCACAGAGCCCCTATTCTCTCTTATACACTATCGTGTATAAATATACCACAGCGTTCGTTGACCAACAAGCCTATTTTTGCTCCTGCCAGACAAGCTTGCCGCTTGCTACGGTGAGAACAGGCCACCCTTTCAGCTTCCATCCGCCGAACGGGGTATTTTTGCTTTTGGATACAAGCTCGTCCGGCTCCACCGCTCGTTCTTCATCCAGATCGATCACGGTAAGGTCGGCGGGGGCGCCTACTTCGAGGCGTCCGTACGGGAGATCGAAGATCTCCGCCGGCTTCGCTGTCATTCGCTCGAGCAGGAAGGGCAGCGTCCAGCGTCCCGTAGCAACAAAGTGTGTGTAGAGCAGCGGGAATGCGGTTTCCAGACCGACGATGCCGAAGGGAGCGAGCTGCATGCCCTTGGCTTTCTCTTCGGCTGCATGCGGGGCGTGGTCGGTCACCAGGATATCCAGCGTCCCGTCCTCGATGCCTTCGATTACTGCCTGTACATCCCTCGGGGTGCGCAGCGGCGGGTTCATTTTCCAGTTGGCATCGAGCCCCGGAATGTCTTCGTCGGACAGCAGCAGGTGATGCGGGCATACCTCTGCGGTAACCCGAATACCGGCCCGTTTCGCTTCGCGGATGACCCGGACGGATTGCTCCGTGCTCACGTGGCAGACATGGTACCGGGCGCCGGTCGCTTCGGCCAGGAGCACATCGCGAGCGATGGGAATCGCTTCGGATTCATTCGGGATGCCCTTTAGCCCATGCTGTCTGGCAAAAGCCCCCTCTGTCACCGCCGCACCGTCGAGGAGCGAATCTTCTTCGCAGTGGGCGACGATCACCCGATCCAACTCCTTGGCGAGCACCATCGCGTCCTTCATCATCCGCGCATTTTGCACCCCGACTCCGTCATCCGTGAATGCGAAGGCGCCTGCTTCCTTCAAGGCGGCAAAATCCGTCAGCTCCCGGCCCAGTTCGTTCTTGGTAATGCTCGCATAGGGCAGCACTCGCACAACCCCTTCGGACTCCGTCTTTTTGAGGATGTACTCGACAACCTCCGGCGTATCCGTCACCGGCCTCGTGTTCGGCATGCAGGCGATCGTCGTAAAGCCGCCGCGCGCTGCCGACCGGGTTCCGGTCGCAATCGTTTCCTTGTGCTCAAAACCCGGTTCCCGCAGGTGGACATGCATGTCAAGGAATCCCGCGGACAGCAGCTTGCCTTCCGCATCGATGACCTCATGGCCGGCTAGGGTCAAATCCTGCGCCGCCCCATTCGACAGCTTCGCGATCCGGCCCTCCTCCACGAGGACGTGCAGCCGTTCCTCTCGCTCACCGGTTCCCGGCCATCCGTTGATGATCCACAATCCCATGCTCAGTCCCTCCGCTTTCTATAGATGGATTGGTTAACGTAGAATCGACACGCGATCCTCTTCGTCCACTTCCTTCAACTTCACTTCAATTTCTTCTGCCTTTGAGGTGGGGATATTCTTGCCCACGTAATCCGGCCGAATCGGGAGCTCCCGATGGCCGCGATCCACCAGTACCGCAAGCTGGATCATTTCCGCTCGTCCGCTCGCCATCAAGGCGTCCATCGCAGCGCGGATGGTGCGGCCCGTATATAGCACATCATCGACCAAGATCACTTTGCGTCCTTGCACCCAGGCTCGGTCAAGCAGGTGCTCCGGTGCGATCCCCGTCCGGTCTCGATCATCCCGGAACGCAGCCGTGTCCACTCCGATCACCGGAGCCTTCACCCCTTCAATCTCTTCAATCCGAGCCGCAATGCGCTCCGCTAAGTAAATGCCGCGCGTGCGGATGCCTACCAGCACGCAGTTATCCACGCCCTTGTTCCGCTCCAAAATTTCATGAGCAATCCGGGTCAACGCCCGGCGAATCGCCATCTCATCCATTAAAACATGCTCATCCTGCACCAAAACCATAAGTGCCACCTTCCGTTTCCCGTGCGAGGCAAGTCCTCGCGGTTCTTCGTTCCTACCGTGCCCCGACTGTGCATGATTTAGCATGCAAAAAAGCCTCTACCCAGGAGGCAGAGGCTTCAATCGAACAGTTGAGGACAGACTGAGGTTGCGACACGCATGGAAACAGACCCTTCCGGGCTCCTGCGGACACACTCTGCCTATCGATTCGAGAGAACGTTCACCTTGCCAGCCTCACGGGACTGTCTGTTAAAGGCGCGATATGATTCTTCGACATTATGCCACTCCTGCGAAGGCTTGTCAACCGAACCGTGGCTGATAGCCGGACAGGGGAAAAGGAAACCTCCATCAAATCGGCATCACCATCCCGGTTTCTCCCCTCGCGGACTGGCATTGATGAAGAAGGTTCGGTATGCTATAAAGGATGTAGCCCGCGTGCCCTCGGCACGGACACTGCAAAGGAGCGAAAGACATGAGTGAAACGAAGGAAATGAATACGTACGAGATCATCGATTACATTAAAAACAGCAACAAGAAAACCCCGGTGAAGGTCTATGTCAAGGGCAACCTGGACGGCATCGACTTCGGATCCGAAGTGAAGGCATTCGTCTCCGGCCCCACTGCTGTTCTGTTTGGCGAATGGAGCGCCGTTGCCCCTTTGTTGGACGAGCACAAAGCTAGCATCGAAGACTATGTCATTGAGAATGACCGCCGCAACTCGGCTATTCCGATGATCGATCTGACGAACATTCATGCCCGCATCGAGCCGGGTGCTTATATCCGTGACAAAGCTACAATCGGCAACAACTCGGTCATCATGATGGGGGCGGTTATCAACATCGGCGCGAAGATCGGGGAAGGCACGATGGTCGACATGAACGCCGTCATCGGCGGACGCGTAGAAGTCGGCAAGATGTGCCACATCGGTGCCGGAGCTGTGCTGGCCGGCGTCATCGAGCCGCCTTCTGCCCAACCGGTACGGGTAGGCGACGACGCGCTGATCGGCGCAAACGCCGTCGTCCTGGAAGGCGTTCAAATCGGGGAAGGCGCGGTTGTCGCGGCTGGTTCGGTTGTCACCGAAGACGTTCCTGCGTACTCTGTTGTAGCGGGAACCCCGGCCAAGGTCATCAAGCAGGTGGACGACAAGACGAAATCCAAGACCGAGATTCTCCAAGAGCTTCGCAAGCTGTAAGACGGGAGGCAATCCACATGGGACTCTCCTTGGATGTATCCCGTTTCGTTACCATACGGCGGGATTTGCACCGGATCCCGGAGCTCGGGTTTCAGGAGTTCAAAACGCAAGCGTATCTTCTCCGGTATCTGGACGAGCTGCCCCGTGAGCGCCTGGAGATTCGGACCTGGCATACCGGAATCCTCGTAAAAGTAAAAGGCCTCTCTCCCCAACGCCGCCTCGGCTACCGCTGCGACATGGACGGCCTTCCCATCGAGGAGGATACGGGGCTTCCCTTCCGCTCGGAGCATCCGGGACAGATGCACGCCTGCGGGCATGATCTGCATATGGCGATCGGGCTTGGTGTGCTTACACACTTCGTCCAAGAGCCCATGGAAGACGACCTGATCGTCTTCTTCCAGCCGGCCGAGGAAGGGCCTGGCGGCGCCAAGCCGATGCTGGAGGACCCGGACCTGAAGGAGTGGATGCCGGACGAGATCGTCGCCCTGCATGTGGCTCCGGAATACGAAGCCGGGGTGATTGCCACCCGGCCCGGCATCCTGTTCGCCAACACCTCGGAGCTCTTCATCGACCTATATGGGAAAGGCGGCCATGCGGCAAGGCCGCATCAAGCGTGCGACATGGTGGTGGCCGCCGCTCAATTCGTCGGCCAGCTCCAGACGATTGTCGCCCGCAACATCGACCCGATCGACTCCGCCGTCATCACCGTCGGCAAGATCGAAGGCGGAACGAAGCAAAACATCATCGCGGACCACGCGCGGCTGGAGGGGACGATTCGCACCTTGTCCGCGGAATCGATGGCCCGCATCAAGGCCCGCATCGAGGCCATGCTAGCCGGGCTTGAAAAGGCCTTCGAATGCCGGGCGGAGTGGAACTACGGCTCGACCTACATGCAGGTCAAGAACGAGGCAGCCCTCACCCGCGAATTCATGGATTGGGCAGCAAGCCAACCGGATGTGAAGCTGATCGAATGCCGGGAAGCGATGACAGGCGAGGACTTCGGCTTTTTCCTGGAAGCCATTCCGGGCTTCATGTTCTGGCTCGGCGTAGAAACCCCCTATGGCCTTCACCATGCCAAGCTGCGGCCGGATGAACGGGCGATTGAGACCGCCATTCGCACGGTGACGGGGTACTTCTCATGGAAAAGCAGCAACCGAGCAGCCAAGACGAATTCATAAAATCGAAAAGACGCTTCGAACTCCTGAACATTCGGGAGCCGAAGCGTCTTTTTTCTTGTTATATGCCCAGTGGGAGAGTTAGGGCGATATCCTCATATCTGATTCATCTCGCTCGTCCGCAGTTGGCTACTCCCCTGCCCATTTAAGCCTCCAGCTTGAGCAGGTCCTCCGCTTCCGCAGCGGGAAGCTCCTGGACCTTGTTCAGCTTCCGCTCAATGGTGCGGCTCTTCCGCGCGGCGCTCTCGATGGTATTGCCCGCTTCCTGCAGCTTCTTGTGGGTCTTCTCCAAGAGATCACCAAACGTACCGAACTCGGTTTTGACCGCGCCCAGCAGTTGCCAGACCTCGCTGGAGCGCCTCTCGATCGCTAGCGTTCGGAAGCCCATCTGCAGGCTGTTGAGGAATGCGGACAGCGTCGTCGGGCCGGTCAGCACGACGCGGCATTCCCGCTGCATCCAATCGCTCAATCCTGGACGCCGCAGGGCTTCAGCGAACAGGCCTTCGGTTGGTAGGAAGAGAATGCCAAAGTCCGTGGTATGCGGCGGATCGATATACTTGCTGCGAATGTCTTTGGCTTCGGCTTTCAACCGTGTCTCCAGCTGCTTCAAGTAAAGCTCCACGGCTGGGCCGTCTCCTGCATCCTGTGCGTCCACTAGACGTTGGTAGTCCTCGGTAGGGAACTTGGAGTCGATGGGGAGCCAAACGACACCGCCTTCTCCATCCTTGGCCGGGAGCTTAATCGCGAATTCGACACGGTCGTTACTTCCCTTCTTGGTTGGCACATTCTTCTCATATTGATCGAGGGTTAAGACCTGCTCCAATAGGTTGCCGAGCTGGATTTCTCCCCACGTGCCGCGTGTCTTCACATTAGTGAGGACCTTCTTCAAATCTCCAACTCCGGTAGCGAGCACTTGCATTTCGCCCAGGCCTTGGTGAACCTGCTCCAACCGTTCGCTGACCAGCTTAAACGATTCTCCGAGCCGCTGCTCTAAGGTGGCATGGAGCTTCTCATCCACCGTCGCCCGCATCTGCTCCAGCTTGCGGCTGTTGTCCTCCTGCAGGTCCTTAAGCCGGGCTTCAACCGTCTCCCGCAGCTTGTCCAGCTTTTGTTCGGTTGTCCCGAGCTGGTGCTTTTGCAGCTGGGAGAGCTTGTCCATGAAGGCGAGCAAAGATCCGTTAAAGCTCTCCAGCTTGGCGGACAGCTCCTCACGGGTCCTTTTCTCGGATAATTGACTTTCCTTGCGATTCAACGAAAATTGCTCCAGGAGGCTTCGCTCCAGTCGGTCGATCTGTTTTTCGAGCAGAGCGAGTCCCTCTGCACTACGGTCCTCTCGCTTCGGCTTGCGGGCCATAAGGAGCAGGACGAGCACGAGAACCACTCCGTTCAAGGCAAGCGAAAGAGAGGCGATGAGTTCCGGTTTCATGTTGTGGCGAATCCTCCTGTTCGATTTTGGGCTGGCTTGCCAGCTCTTTTCCCCATTATAGCCTCATCCTCACGAAAAGGAAACGTTTGTTCGCCGAACAAAAAACCGCCCGTCGGATTGTGCATCCGGCAGACGGCTGAAAGAGCAGACGAATTGTCTCAATAAGAGAGCAAGCTCTCCTGCTTGATCAATTCGGCAGAAGAGTCAGAAGACTATGCCAAGCTCTGAAGGAAGCGCTCCATGCGGTTGAAGGCTTCTTCCAGTTGAGGCATGGAATAAGCATAGGACAAGCGAATATGCCCTTCGCCGTAACGGGAGAAGGCATTGCCTGGGACCACGCCGACCTTTTGCTCCTCAAGAAGACGATAACTGAATGCTTCCGAGCCCATCCTCGTGGGGCGTATCGACGGAAACAGGTAGAACGCCCCTTCCGGTATGTTCGCCAGCTCAAGCCCCATCGCCCTTAAGCGATCAACCGAATAATCCCGGCGTTTGCGGTATTCCTCGCGCATCGGCAGCGCATCATCTGGACCGCCGGTCAACGCTTCAAGGGCGGCATATTGACTGATGGAGCTGGTACAGGTCACATGGTACTGATGGACCTTGATCATTTGCTGCGTAATGGCGGCCGGCGCGAAGGTGAATCCGATCCGCCAGCCTGTCATGGAGTGGGATTTAGCCAATCCGTTGATGACGATCGTCTTCTCCCGCATACCGGGCTCCAAGGCAATCGAGCGGTGCTGCCCTTCATAGACGAGCTCCGAGTAAATCTCGTCCGAAATGACGACCACATTCTTCGAGCGAAGCAGCTCCGCCAGTTGGCGGAGATCGTCCGCCTCCAGAATGCGTCCTGTCGGGTTCGAGGGGTAACCCAGAATCACAACGCGGGTTTTGTCCGTCAGATGCTCGCGAAGAAGGTCTGCGGTCATCCGGAACCCCGTTGATGAGGTATCGACCAGCACCGGCGTGCCTCCGCACAACCGGACGAGCGGCTCATAGCCAGGGTACACGGGCGCTGGGAGAATGACCTCTGCCCCTTCCTCAAGCAAAGTGAGAAGAGAAATCTCCAATGCTTGAGTAGCGCCTACGGTAACCAGAACTTCACTCACCGGATCGTAGCTTTGGCCGTATTTCGCATGAACCCAGCCTGCGGCAGCTTGGCGCAGCTCGAGAAGGCCTGCATTGGCGGTATAGACGGTTCGATTGTCGTCGATGGCTCGTTTTGCAGCATCTAAGATATGCTGCGGGGTCGGGAAATCGGGCTGCCCGATGGTGAGGGTGACTGCTCCCGGCATCTGAGCGACAAGATTGGCAATTTTCCGGATACCGGAGATTTCAATCTCCTTCACCCTTGGGTTGATGAATGGCTCCATATGCGGTTCCTCCGTTCTTTCCCCTGACCGATTCTATCGGCTGCGGAGGCGCTTAAGCAGCTGTTCCATGTCCTCCGGCATAGGGGCCTGGAATTCCAGGTATTCGCCTGTCCGAGGGTGGACGAAGCCGAGGACGGCGGCATGCAGCGCTTGTCCGCGCATCTCATGATCCTTTGGTCGTCCGTAGGCGGGGTCCCCGACGAGCGGATGCCCGATGTATTTCATATGCACACGAATCTGGTGCGTGCGCCCGGTCTCCAGCTTCAACTCGAGCATGCTGAAGTCTCCAAAGCGTTCCAGGACGGCAAAATGCGTCACCGCATGCTTGCTTCCCTTGTGGGTAACGGAAAAGAGCTTCCGATCCCCTTCATCCCGTCCAATGGGAGCATCCACCGTACCTTGATCGTGTGGAATGTTCCCGTGTACGACAGCCAAATAGCGGCGCGTGACGGAGTGATCCTTCAATTGCGCGGCAAGCGATCCGTGCGCCAAATCATTCTTGGCCGCCATCAGCAGACCGGACGTATCCTTGTCGATCCGATGGACGATGCCGGGACGAAGAACTCCGTTGATTCCCGACAAATCGTTGCAATGATGGAGCAAGGCGTTCACGACGGTTCCCGAGGCATGTCCGGGAGCAGGGTGGACGACCATGCCGCGCGGCTTGTTGATGACAATGACATCGGAGTCTTCATAGACGACGGAGAGCGGAATATCTTCCGGCCGTACGTCGAGCTCCTCCGGTTCCGGTACGGTGACCTCGATGCGGTCTCCCTCCACCAGCTTATAGCTTCCCTTACACGCCGTTCCATTCACTTGGACGTGGCCGTCCTTGATCCATTGCTGCACCTGCGAGCGGGATACATCGGCTTCCAGCGCATCCACCAGATGCTTATCAATGCGTTCCCCCGCTGCTTCGGGAGTGACCTGCCACTCCTCCCGCTCAGTCGACTTGTCCGGCTTCGGGTTGGTTGGATTCATGTTTTGATTTCCTTTCTTTTCGCCAATCGAGGAAGGTGTCCAGCACGATCATCGCTACACCGATGGAGATGGCCATGTCGGCAACGTTGAAGATTGCGAAGGTATAGTCAACTTTCCAGCCCAGAAAGTTGAAGTTGAAGTAGAATTGCAAAAAGTCTACCACTTCTCCGAACCGAGCCCGGTCGATGAAGTTGCCGAGGGCTCCGCCAAGCAGCGTCCCCAGCGCGGAGGCCAAGAGGACCCGCTTGTCCTTGGCAGCTTTTCTCAGGTAGATGACGATCCCCGTTACGGCGATCAGCGTGATGAGCAAGAAGAACAGCCGCTGATCCTGCAGGATGCTGAAAGCGGCGCCGCGATTCCGATGGGACGTGAGGACGAAGAAGTCTCCAATCACCGGCACCTCCTGACCAATCTTCAGGTTGTGCACAATCAGCCATTTGGATGCCTGGTCCAGCACGATGATAATGAGTGCGATCACATAATAAATCACGGGGTACCCTCCTACGGTTACAATGCCTACGCTTCAGTATATCCGCTTTTTGACTGATTTGAAAACCCTGGATCGCCACTTCCGCATTCCCCATGCTCCTGAATCCGTATGGATTTCGCATGGGATTCGGCATGGATTGCCACCGCACACAAGCCTTCCCTTGATGAAGCCGGCCTTTTTCGCCAACACTAGCCTTACAAGGTCATGGCTAAGGAGGAGCAACCCCATGGGGCATTTGACGATCAGGCAGCAAGCAGAGCTGCGCAGACGATTGCTCGAGGAGCAACAGGAACTTTCCAGTCGGTTTGAGGGCAATGCCCATTTCGGACTTGGCGAGTCCCTTGCCGAGGGAACGTCCGAGCTGTCCAGTTACGATAACCACCCCGCCGATGTCGCAACAGAAATGTTTGAACGCGGCAAGGATCTCGCATTAAACGAAGAAGCGGAAAAGCAACTGCGCCGCGTGAACGAAGCACTCGACCGATTGGATCAGGGAACGTATGGCCTCTGTACGCGCTGCGGACAGCCTATTCGCTACGAACGGCTGGAAGCTCTTCCCGCAACGTCTTATTGCTACGAGCATACCCCTGAACGGGAAGTGTCCAACCGCCGTCCGGTGGAAGAACAGCTGCTGGATCCGCCTTTCGGCCGCACCAGTGTGGATGAGTTGAACAAGGAGACGGAATTTGATGGCGAGGATGCTTGGCAGATCGTGGAGAGATGGGGCACCTCTACAAGTCCCGCCTATGCGGAGAGCCCCGATGCAGATGATTACGACAACCTCACCATAGAAGCGGATGAAAATGTCGGGTATGTAGAGGACTTCGAAAGCTTTCTGGCCACCGACATCTACGGGGAACACCTTCAAGTCGTCCGCAACAAGGCTTACCGGCATTACCTTCAACAGGAGGAAGGCGACCCTTTGCTGGAGCCGGATGCAGCCGAGGAAGACTGGGACTGACTGAGACTGAGGCCCCCTGTGCTTGTAAAGGTAAGAAATTGTCATAAATGATGAAGAGAAGGCGAGCAAGCCCGGAAGCGTCGATAACGCAACCGGGCTTGCTTTATTTTTTACGTTCGCAAGCGACTCTGAACGACCTCTACGATCTTGGCAATGTAATCGCCGATGATGGGAAGGTTCAGCGCCCCAAGAAGTTGGAGCACATACAGGATGGTCGAAGTAAACACGGTAAGGCCGATCGCAATGCCCACTCCCCGTGCGATCCCGCCCAGCATGTTGTTGAAGATAAGCCGCCAAGGCTTGTTCATCAGTGCAATGTAATCGGCAATTTGGACCCGCTCCAGGTTGACGGCAATCTGGTCGACTTTCCGTTTGACCTCTTCCAGGACTTCCCGGTCGTAGTGGTCGAGTTGGTCCTTCATGGTGAGCTCACTCCCGGCTGCGTGCTGATCAAGCCATCCATTTAGTTATGACCCGGAGCGAATCGCTTCATACGGCTGATAAAAGCCTTGTGTGAGCACTTCCACTATGAAGTTGGCATGCATGTCAAGGGTCCTTCCAAACCTAGTAAAAAAGCTTCGTCCTCAAAGGGACGAAGCTTTGCTCGCGTTGCCAAGATTGGGAACCGGTTGGCTTATTATGCCCGTTCGTTCGTGGACTCCAGAGCGTCCCAGCTTTCGCCGCTGACGAGCTCGAGCTGAGCCTCCAGAAGCGTCCGGAACCGCGTGCGATAGATGGAAGCCTGCTTCTTCAACTCCTCAATTTCGAGCGAGATCTTGCCGGTTTTGACCAACGCTTCATTGATGATGCGGTCCGCATTCTTCTCCGCCTCGCGAATGGTCAGCTGCGCTTCCTTCTTGGCATTCGTCTTCACTTCATCGGCGGCTTCCTGGGCAACAATAATCGTCTTGCTCAGGCTTTCTTCGATGTTCTGGAAGTGTTCCAGTCGCTCTTGCAGGTTGGCGATCTGCGAATGAAGCTCTTTGTTTTCCCGAATGATGGCCTCATAGTCCTTGATGACAAGGTCCAGGAACTCGTTCACTTCATCCTGGTCGTACCCGCGTCCGATGCGGGTCTTAAATTCCTTGTTATGTATGTCCAATGGCGACAGCGGCATTGGGGCACCTCCACTTTGGGTAAATTCTGCTTGGCGCGTGCATTCAAAAGGCGGATTCCGGTGAAGGTCCTTCTGAAATGCAAACGCCTGTCTGTTAAAGAATAATTCGACGGTTCTATGGCAATTCCTGCACAAACCGACGTTCTTTTTTGAAAAGCAAAAAAAGAGCCCCTCGGCTCCTCTTCGCCAACCTGCATTCTAAACAAATTTCCCAATCGTCACGCGGTGACGGTCTTTCTTGGTAAGCTCAGCTCTCAGAATGCGGAACCGGCCAAAGCCTTGAACCGATACCGTGTCGCCTGCCTTCAAGGGCTTGCTGGGGTCCTCTTCCGTCTTCCAGTTGACACGGCAGCGTCCTGCTTGGATCGGAATGAGCGCCTTCGCGCGGCTTACCCGGCAGACATCACTTACGATGCCGTCGAGGCGCATGGAGGCAACCGAGATGGTCATCTCCTCCAGCTTCGTCTCCACACGAACCAGCCGGTCCAGTGGCAGGATCTCCGTTAGTACCTGAACCCGTCCCGCTTGGCGGAGGTGCAGGTTCAGGAAATCTGCAATCTCGCTTGCCACCAGCACATGGCAACCGTCAGGCCGCACGTGAAAGTCGCCGACCTTCTCCCGTTTGATTCCCAAACCCAGCAGCGCGCCCATATAGTCGCCGTGCTCCAGCGTTGAGATTCGTTCATCGGTCGAGGTAACGGCCAGCACCGCGATGGCGGCCTCCTCCTGCTCCGGATCGCGGTAATCGGGAACGATCACCGCTCGCCGGCGCTCCGCCTCGGGGTAGCCGCCGTCAAAACGAAGAGCGGCTTGTCCGCTGTACCGATTTGCAAGCGACTCCACGATCTCGACTTGGCGAGGATCGAGAAAATCGGTCACTTTAACGGTATGACGTTCGGCCGCCCGTTCCATCCATTCGTCGGCTTTGTCCGCGAAGCCGCGTTCATCGGGGTGAAAGTGTGAGAGCCAATCCCTTGCCATCGTTAGGTCAATACCTTATAGAGCAAGATGACAAGGTAGTCGATCCCCAGGTATACGTAGTAAAGCAGGAAGATCGCCAGCATCGGCGAAATGTCGATCATACCGCCGATCGGCGGAATCAGCTTGCGGAACGGGGCTAGATAAGGCTCGACGATCCGGCCGATGATCTCCCCCACCCGGCTCTGGCGGACATTGGGGAGCCAGGACATGAGGATGTAGGCGATGACGAGAAAGCTGTAAATCATGTAGGCGTAATTCAATAGTTCTCGAATCCAATTAAAGGCCTGTATCAAGCCGGTCACCTCTGTCAGTTGTAATGTTCTTCCATGTTCATCTCTTTGATGGCCCCTTGAATTTCAACGGAGTCCGGGGTGCAGAGGAAGATGCTTGGGCCGATCTTGGAGATGTTGCCATTCAACGCATAGACGGTTCCGCTCAAGAAATCGACAATGCGCATGGCGAGATCCGGGCGAACCCGCTGCAGGTTGACGACAACCGAGCGGCGATTGCGTAGATGATCGGCGATCTCCTGCGTATCATCGTAGCTGTGCGGTTCGTTCAAGACGACGCGGACGTTTTTTTGCGAATGGATGCTCACGACATTTCCCTTGATCTTACGTTGCTCAAAAGGATTGGTTTCAACCTCTTCCACCTCTTCTGGAGCATAGTCCTTGTCGAGAGCATTCTCCTCTTCTTCCTTTAGACCGAGAAAGTTCAAAACCCGATTCATGACGCCCATGCCGGTTCCCTCCTTATTATTCGCTGCGAAGAAGCACCGAACCAAGCCGAACCAGGGTCGCTCCTTCTTCAATGGCCACTTCAAAATCATTGGACATGCCCATGGACAGTCCGGTTATCGGCTCGGAAAAGACGGCGGCGCGGTTCAGCTCATTCCTAAGCTCGCGCAGGCCGCGGAATACAGGCCGGGTTTCCTCGGGCTCCGCCTCGTAGGGAGCCATCGTCATCAGCCCGATCACCGCAAGGCCGGGCAATTCCCGAACATCTCTGGCAAACGGCAAAAGCTTCTCCGGTGCCAGCCCGTATTTCGACTCTTCCCCGGACACATTCACTTGGAGATAGACGTTTACCGTCACTCCTCGTTCCACCGCTTTGCGGCTTATTTCCTGGGCAAGAGAGAGCCTGTCCACGGAATGAATGTAAGGAAATCGGCCGACCACGTCCTTCACCTTGTTCGTCTGCAGATGGCCGATGAAATGCCAGATGGCTTCCTCTTGAATGGCTTCCCACTTCTCGCGGGCATCCTGCCAGCGATTCTCTCCCAGATGGCGAAAGCCGGCTTGCAGGATTTCTTGTGTCGGGTCAAGCGATACATATTTGGTGACGGCGACGACCTGTACTTCCTCGCGACTGCGGCCCGATCGGGCGCACGCAGCTTCGATTCGTCGTTCGACATCCGCGATGCGATCCGTTAGCGTCATGACTTCTTACCCCTTCAATGGTTCGATGAGCCACCCTCCGGCAGCAGCCCGATCCAGGCCTGCATGCGGCCGGTTCGGCCTCCATCTCTGCGATAGGAAAACAGCAGATCGGGAGAACATTGGGTGCATCGTTCCGTAACTTCGATAGATGCAGGTAAAATTCCTGCTTTTATCATAATTTGTCGGTTGACTTGTTGCAAGTCCAGCCTTGCCTTTCCGTCCTCCCGTTCTTCATAGAGCGGGTTCGATTCGCAAGCTGCGAGCGCTTCACGAGTCATGCCCAGCGCTTCGCGAATCGGTCCAAGCACGCCTTCGTCCACCTCATAGCAGCAGCTCCCGATGGACGGTCCAATCGCGGCAAGAAGATCCGCCGGGTTCGTGCCAAACGCCTGCTCCATCGCTTCAACCGTGCGTGCGGCAATCCGAGCGGCCGTGCCCTTCCAACCGGCATGTGCGAGACCAACCGCCTCGTGGACCGGATCATAGAAGTATAACGGTACGCAATCTGCAAACAACGCCGCCAGGATCAAGCCGGGGGTCCGGGTAATGAAGGCATCCGTTGCAGGCAGCTCGGTCTCCCGCTCCCGCGTTCCTCTCCCGAGCTCCGCAGGACCCAGAATCGCTACCCGATTGCCATGAACCTGCTCTCCGTACACCCAGGAGCTCAGCTCGGTTCCCAGTGCGCCGGCAACCCGCTCACGGTTGGTGATGACGGCCTCTGAACGATCCCCCACGTGCAGGCCGCAGTTCAAGGTACCGTACGGCTCCTCGCTCACTCCCCCTGTACGCGCGGTCATCCCCGCGGTAAGGCGGGGGAAGCGGGTCATGAAGGGGGTTAACATGAACAGGCCGGGAGAAGATTCAGGGGCAGTATAGGCAAATGGTTCCATGTCGATTCCCCTCTCTTTCTCCCAGTGTACCACAGGAACAGATGAAAAGCCCGAAGCCTCGGTCATATGCAGGTCCTTCCTACGATTCCCGGATCCGCTGCTCCCGTTCGCGCTCCCTGGCCTCCCGATCCCGTTCCCGGGATGGCCGGACGTATTCCGCCGGAACGTCATCCTCCGTCGGTCGATAGATGCGTTCGTCTAAGCGAACGAGAATGACATCCGCACCGATCTTTACGATGTTCCTCCAGGGGATGATGACGTCAGCATTCCCGCCAAAAAAACCAAAAAAGCGGGAATGGCTCGGCACGACGATGGCTTCGATCCTCCCTTGACGCAAGTCCAGCTCCAGGTCGCTCACCTGGCCAAGCTTTTTGCCGTCTACAATATTGATGACGTCCTTGGACTGAAAGTCCGATATCTTCACCCGATCTCTACCTCCCCTGCATGGGCTTGGTATACCTAAGAGCGTGTTTGTAAACCCATAAAACGGCCGTTCATCATTCGATAGACTCGGCCAAAGGTCGGGTTTGCAAACACGCTCTAACTATATGAAAGGAAAAGCCCCATCGTGCCTGAAACGGCAAAAAGTCCAAGGAGGGACAAGCAGGCTTCCTCCGATGAGTGGAATCAGCCGGAAGCGCGCCACATACCTTCTTAGCAGGGGAGGTGATTGACGAACAAAAAAACAAGCGGATCCCGGCGTTCCCCCCCGGTACCGCTTGTTTCTGGAACCGGACTCGGCCGGTTTGTTATCTGTCTGGGTTAAGATTTCACGTGCTTCTGCATTTGCGAGATCGCTGACTTTTCCAGACGAGAAACCTGCGCCTGGGAAATGCCGATCTCCTCCGCCACCTCCATCTGCGTCTTGCCATCGTAATAGCGCATGGACAGGATCATCTTTTCCCGATCGTTCAGCTTGTGCATTCCCTCTCGCAGGGCGATCTCCTCAATCCAGGTAATGTCCCGGTTTCGTTCGTCGCTGATTTGGTCCATGACATAGATCGGGTCGCCCCCGTCATGGTAGATGGGTTCAAATAAAGAGACCGGGTCCTGAATCGCGTCCAGGGCGAACACGACGTCTTCCTTCGCCAGGTTGAGTTCCTGGGAGATTTCATAAACCGTCGGTTCCCGGGAATTGCGATTGGTCAGGTTGTCCCGTACCTGAAGCGCCTTGTAGGCGATATCCCGTAGAGAGCGAGATACGCGAATCGGGTTGTTGTCCCGCAGGTACCGGCGGATTTCCCCAATGATCATCGGAACGGCATAGGTAGAGAACTTCACATTTTGGCCGAGGTCGAAGTTGTCGATGGCCTTCATCAAGCCGATGCAGCCCACCTGAAACAGGTCATCCACAAACTCGCCGCGATTGTTGAATCGTTGAATGACGCTCAGTACGAGCCGAAGATTGCCGTTCACCAGCTTTTCGCGGGCTGACCGGTCATTCTGCGTCTGCAGCTTGGTAAACAGCTCGCGCATCTCCGTGTTGGTCAGCACGGGAAGCTTGGAAGTGTCAACGCCACAAATTTCGACTTTGTTGCGGGTCATAAGCGAATCCCTCCCAAGGAGAACATTACTGTTCAGTATCTCCCCGGAAGGGCATTTTATGCGGTTGACCCAAGTTCTGGAAAACGAACGCGAAGCGGCTCTTCCTTCGAAAGAGACCGTCCGGCTCTCGCGCGATGGGGAATCACACCATCTTGTTGAATTCCTTGCGCAGCCGTTTGATGATGCGTTTCTCGAGCCGCGAGATATAGGACTGCGATATGCCGAGCAGGTCTGCGACATCCTTCTGCGTCTTCTCTTCGCCGTCAAGGAGGCCAAAGCGAAGCTCCATGATCGTTCGCTCCCGCTCCGACAGCTTGTCGAGGGCCTTGTGCAGCAGCTTGCGATCCACCTGCTCTTCAATGTTCCGATAGATGGTGTCATTCTCCGTTCCCAGCACATCGGAAAGCAGCAGCTCGTTGCCGTCCCAATCGATGTTAAGCGGTTCATCGAACGAGACCTCCGTACGAATCTTGCTGTTGCGGCGCAGGTACATGAGAATCTCATTTTCAATGCAGCGGGATGCATACGTGGCCAGTTTGATTTTCTTTTCGGGGTCAAAGGTATTGACGGCCTTGATCAAGCCGATCGCGCCGATCGAAACGAGGTCTTCGATGTTGATTCCGGTGTTCTCGAATTTGCGGGCGATGTAGACGACCAGCCGGAGGTTGCGCTCAATGAGCATGGCCCGGATGGCGGCATCGCCGCTGGGCAGCCGCTGAAGCAGGTACTCTTCTTCCTCGCGCGTAAGCGGCGGCGGCAACGCTTCGCTGCCTCCGATGTAATAGATCTCATTGGATTTCAGCCCGAGAAAAAGCAGGAGACGATAATAGTTCAGCAAGAGCTGCATTTTCCACTTCAACAGCATGGCGGTTCCTCCTGATTGGTTTGGTTGGAAAGGCGGATTGGTGCCATTTCTAGGCTTCCAGCAGCGTGGGATGAAGGATGGCCCGGTAAGCGCCGTCCCGGCTGAGTTGCCCGCCGTCCAGTCCAACGAGCACCCGCGCGGTTTCCCACCTTTTCTCCTCGCAGGTGACGATGACGCGGTCCGGCTTGAGCGCCAGCAGAAACTGGGTACCCCGATTCACCCCTCGGTAAGGAACAAGCCGCAGGCGATCCTGCCACTCAAACTCTCCTTCCCCGATGGCAGCGATCAGTCGATCCGCCTCCGAAGAACGAATCTTTTTCAGCCAGGGTTCTGGAATGACATCCTTCCACTGCGCCGCTTCAATGATCATAACCGGGATGCGCGTCAAGGGATCATAGAGCTGATTGCCGGTGTCGATCAACCCCTTGCAGGCATAGACATGCTCCCCCAGCTCCACCCTCACCTCCGCCAGCTGCGTGCTGAGCTCCTGACGCTTTTTCGCCGATTGAAAGAGACGATAGAACAGCCAGACAAAAAAACAAAGCAATCCGCCCAGCAGCCCGGATGATAAGGTCTTTCCGCCGAGCCGGGAAAACAGAATGCCGTCCACGAGCTCATCGGAGGAAAGCACAAAATAAGAGACTGCAAATAGACCGCCTGCGACTGAAAAGTTGACGAGGTAGAAGGTTCCGAGATGCTTCATGAATCGACCCAGTCCTCCGTAGCCGAAAGCGATGAAGATCATGAGAAGGGAAACCAGCCCTTTCGCCGTAAGCGAATACAGGACCGAGAGCGACGGGAAGATGACGAGCACCACATACAGAGCGCCGAAGGAAGCTGCTACAACAAGACGCCATTTGCGATAAGCGGACTTCAATGTCCACGCGGTGACCGCGAGCAGGGCTCCATCGATACCAAAATTGATCAGAAAGAGCAGATCGACATAGACGACCACGACCATCCGTCCCCGCTGTGCAGGATGAACCTAGTATAAGCCAGCCCCCCTTCAAAGTCTGTCTGAATATGCCGCGTGTCCGGTTGTTTTTTTGTCGAGATCGGGGAGTCCATTTTGACGTTTGGTTGACATGGTGCTGATCTTCCGGTAATGGGAACGAGGTAGAATGAAGAGGGCTTTTGTTGGGAGTGGAGGTGAAGGGAATGTACTATGAGGAAGATCGAGAGCCATATGAAGAGAAGGAATTGCCTGCAGGTGCAGACTCGCGGGATGAGCAATGCGAAACGGAGCGCTAATGAAAAAAGGGACACCTCATGCCAGCCTGCGGGCTGATCGGGTGTCCCTCTCTCGTGAATCGGCAGATGCCGATCCTATTCTTTGTTCTTGCGGCGAAGGAAGGTCGGGATGTCGAGCTGGTCGCCGGAAGGCTGGCTTCCGAACGGACGAAGCGGCGGAACGCGGTTGCCGTCCCCTGCAGCTTGTCCAGAGGATACCGAAGCATTCGGCTCTGCACTGGTGGAAGGACGTTTCGGCTGCGGAATGCTTGCCTCCTTATGCTCGAAGCCGGTGGCGATCACGGTCACCTTGATTTCTTCCTTCAAATTCTCATCGATAATGGCGCCGAAGATGACGTTCACTTCGGGATCCGATGCGGCGATGACGATCTCAGCCGCTTCGTTGACTTCATACAGGCTGAGGTTGGCGCCGCCTGTGATGTTCATGATCACGCCGCGCGCGCCTTCGATCGAAGTCTCCAGGAGCGGGCTCATGATGGCTTTCTTCGCCGCTTCGGCAGCACGGTTCTCGCCGGTGCCGATCCCGATTCCCATGAGTGCCGAGCCGCGCTCGGTCATGATTGTCTTCACATCGGCAAAGTCCAGGTTGATGAGACCGGGGACCATGATCAGATCCGAGATGCCTTGCACCCCTTGACGAAGCACGTTGTCCGCTTCGCGGAAGGCTTCGACCATCGGCGTCTTCTTGTCAACGATTTCGAGCAGACGATCGTTTGGAATAACGATCAGCGTGTCCACTTTTTCCTTAAGCGCGGCGATGCCTTGCTCCGCCTGGAGAGCACGTTTACGGCCTTCGAAGGTAAACGGGCGGGTAACCACGCCGACGGTGAGAGCCCCGCACTCGCGTGCGATCTCTGCGATGACAGGAGCGGCTCCGGTACCGGTTCCGCCTCCCATACCGGCGGTTACAAAGACGAGATCGGAGCCCTTGAGGGCTTGAACGATCGCTTCGCGGGATTCTTCAGCGGCCTTCTTGCCTACGTCCGGATTGGCTCCGGCCCCAAGGCCGCGGGTGAGCTTCTCCCCGATCTTGAGCTTCAGCTCGGATTTTGCCAGATTGAGCGCTTGCACATCCGTATTGACCGTAATGAATTCTACACCCTGAATGCCATTCTCGATCATGCGGTTGACTGCGTTACTTCCGCCTCCGCCAACACCAATCACTTTAATGGTTGCAAGTTGGTCTACATCGAGATCAAATTCAAACATATACGTTATTAGCCTCCTCACTGATCCTGTTCATTACCACAGCATTCCAGGCGCATGTCCGGTTAGATGTATTCGCTTAACCAGTTTTTAAACCGCTCGAACCATCCCGGCTGATCGCTTCGTTGTTGTTTCTTGGCGCTGCTCGGTTTGCTGCTCGTTCCCGTTGCTGCGCGCTGCTTGTGCATCTTGATCATTTGCGTGATGATTCCGACACCGCTGGTATAAGAGGGGTCGCGTACACCGATATACTCGGGAGTCGCGACGCGGACGGATGTGGCAAGCTCCTTCTGAGCCACGCCCAGAAGGCCTGGCATGGAGACCGTTCCTCCGGTGAGGACGTAGCCCCCCGGGGTATTTCCATAGCCCATGTGGAACACTTCGCTGCGAATCAGCTGGAAGATCTCCTGTACTCGCGGCTCAATAATTCCGGTGAGATCGACTTGGGTAAAGTCCTTCTCGGAATTGCTTCCGATGCGAGGAACCTTGAAGGTTTGATCCATGGCGGCGAGCTCCGACTGGGCACAGCCGAATTTGAGCTTCACCCGCTCGGCATGCTCCATCTGCGTATGTAACCCGATGGAAATATCGCTGGTGATCAGATCTCCGCCAATCGGAAGCGTCGAGGTCGCGACAATCGTTCCGTTCTCGAAGACCGCGATGGTCGTCGATCCCGCACCGATGTCGACCAATACGGTTCCAATGGTCTTCTCATCCTTGGACAGCGTCAAATTGCCGGCGGCGAGCGGCATCAGAATGAGCCCGAGCACCTTCAGATCTGCCTTCTCAACCACTCGGCGAAGATTATGAATGGAAGATTTCGCACCGGTAATGATAATGGCTTCGACTTCCAAGCGAACGCCAATCATGCCGCGAGGGTCCTGAATGCCTTCCAAGCCGTCCACGACGAACTGCTTGGGAACCACTCCGATAATTTCGCGTTCCGGCGGCAGAGCGATCACCTTGGCGGCTTGCAGCACGCGGTCGATGTCGTCCTCTCCGATCTCACGATCGTCATTGGCAACCGCCACGACTCCATGACTCGTTAACAGCGAAATATGATTGCCGGAAATCCCAACATACACTTCATCAATCTGAATGCTGACCATTCGTTCCGCATGTTCAACCGCACTGCGAATCGAGTCGACGGTCTGGTCGATGTCCACGATGGCTCCCTTACGGATTCCTTCCGAGTCTGCTGCACCGACGCCGACTATATGAATGGAACCATTGTTCACTTCGCCGATGATGGCGCGAACCTTCGAGGTTCCGATATCCAAGCTGACGATTGTTTCATTGCCGCCCAATCTGGGGCACCTCCCTGAGCGAATTCCGATGTAGAGCCGTGTAACCTTTTACTTATTCCACACGATTCGCGCTATCCCTTTTTTATTCACCACATTTTTTAAGATTCCTGTCGATCTCCCGCCCGGTAACTTCTTCCATGACGCAAAATGCCCGCTGGACGGGCCGTAAAAACAATTTTACCATTCATTGGGCATCATGAGTAGCCCATTTTGCGTGAAAAAGTGATCACGGAGCGGAAGAGGGAACCACCGAAGCGGATGGGAACGGAATGCCCCGATCCTGCTCCAGCAGGGTCAAAATTCCAGTCGTGCCGTTCTTGCGCTTGAATTCACTCGTGAAGTACGGAAGCTGGGGGAGCTTGTCCTTCAGCAACGCAATGCGTGTAATCACTTCGAACTGGGACCGCGTATACAGCTTGATTCGATCCGGGAATACGTTGGGAAACGGCTTGATCTCCGAGATATCGGACAGCTGCTCCTCCGGAATGGCGGCGAGCGCCTGAACGAGCTCCTTCCATTCTGCTCCGTCCTGCTTCCACCCCGTCAGGATCGGACGATCCGAAGGAAAGCCCTTGTCGGTGAGCTTGTACGCCCGCCCGTCGGCAAGCACGGCCTCCGGACTTCCGTCCTTGCCGAGCTGATAGCCGGCCCGTGTATATTCCTTCACTTCCATATTCAACACGCCAGGGAAAACCTTCCACACCCTTACAGATTGCACAGCAGGAACGGTCAGCAGTCTCTTCTCCACCTCTTCTTTCTTCAGTAAAAAGAAGGAGTCCCCCACCTGAACACCGGAAGCGGCTGTCAGTTGCTGCTGCGTCGTCATATCGGTTCCCGTTATGCGAATCTCGGCTATTTTGCCTAGCGAGGATTGAAAGAAAAGGTAGGCGAATACAATGAGAAAAAAGAAGAGCAGCAAGAGGATCAGCCTGCGGCTGCCCCGCTTCTTCGGCTTTCCCGCTTTGAGCGCGGGCATGGTAGTATCCTTGGGCAAAACGCATGGCACCTACTTTGCGGATAGACTGATAGCGAATGGTCAATGCCGCTGCCCCGCCCCGCAACCGCCAAAAGGAGACGTTGGGGGGCGGGCGGCAAAGCCCTTTGGCAAATCCTGCAGCGAGGATCGACCACTCAACCCGTTCGATCGGCCAGGGGCGTCGGGGCGCTTCCTTCGATGGGAGTGCGCCGAATGCGCGCGCCGAGTCGGGCGAGCATGCCCTCGATCTGCTCGTAGCCGCGATCAATATGATGAATCTGCTCGACGACCGTGGTCCCGTGGGCCGCAAGCCCGGCAACGACAAGCGCCGCGCCTGCTCGCAGATCGGTCGCTTCGACGGTTGCTCCATAGAGCCGGGGAACGCCCTTGATAAAGGCTGCGTTCATGTCGACGTGAATATCCGCTCCCATGCGGTTCAACTCGTCGACATGCTTGAAGCGTCCCTCAAATACCGTCTCCTTGATGATGCTCAGACCGTCGGCCAGCGAAAGAAAAACCATAAGCAGCGATTGAAGGTCCGTCGGAAAGGCGGGATACGGCGAGGTCATCATCCGCTCAATCCGCTTCGGACGGTTGTGGCATTGCACGTTCATTATATCACCGGAGGAGATGATTTGAACACCGGACCGCTTCATCACGTGGATAAGCGAGGTCAAATGCTGCGGGTTGACCTCTTCGAGTGTGACGTTCCCCCGCGTCGCCGCTGCCGCGACCAGAAGCGTTCCGGCCACAATTCGGTCCGGAATGATCCGATAGGTGCAGGGAGTAAAGCGCGCTACCCCGTCGATGGTGATGGTATCCGTGCCTGCTCCGTAAATTCGCGCCCCCATTGCATTGAGAAAATGCTGAAGGTCCTGGATTTCCGGCTCCCGGGCTGCATTATGGATCGTGGTCCGGCCCTCTGCAGCAGCAGCCGCCATCATGATATTCTCCGTCGCTCCCACACTCGGAAAATCGAGCAGGATGTCGGCTCCCTTCAGCTTATCGGCGCGGCAGCGAATCGTGTTTCCGTCCTCCTCGATCACCGCTCCGAGCGCTTCCAGCCCTTGCAAATGCAGGTTGATCTTCCGCTCCCCGATCGCGCATCCTCCCGGTTGGTAAACCGTCACCGCCCCGAATCGCGCCAGAAGCGGCCCCATGAGGAAGATGGAGGAGCGCATCTGCTTCATCAGCTCTTCCGGGATATGCGAGGAATGAAGCCCGCTCATGTCCAGCTGAATCCGATCCTCTTCCCGTTGGACCTTGCTGCCCAGCGCGGTCAGGATATCGAGCATGACGCGGATATCGAGCAGATCGGGAACATTCCCTAATGCAATCTCTCCCTGGCACAACACGCTAGCCGCCATGATTGGCAGCGCCGCATTTTTGGCTCCTTGGATCCGAATGGTTCCCGAGAGAGGTTTCCCGCCTTCGATCACCAATTTTTCCAAAGACTCACCTCCTGTTCGCTTTTCAGCCAACCGGCAGGCGAGTGCCTTAGTCCCTCTCTCCCATCAGGAGAACCTCGGGTGTGAGCTCAACTCCGAATTGATCGCGAACACAGGTGCGGATACGGTCTATCAAGGCGAGAACATCCTGGGCAGTCGCCGTTCCGGTATTGATGATAAAATTCGCGTGCAGGGTCGACACCTCCGCGCCTCCGACACGCATTCCCTTCAACCCTGCTGCCTCGATCAGCTTCGCTGCGTGGTGCCCCTCCGGGTTGCGGAAGGTGCTTCCTGCGCAAGGCAATTGAAGCGGTTGGGTCCGCAACCTGCGGTCCTTGTACGTGGCCATCGCTCCGGCAATTTCCTTGCGATCGCCGGGGTCAAGAGCGAAGACCGCCTTCATGACGATGCCGCGGCGCTCCTGAAGAACCGAATGCCGGTAACGGAACTTCAGGTCCTCCGGGGTCCAGACGACCACTTCTCCTCCCTCGAGCACCACCTCGGCCTCTTTCAAAACCCGCGAAACATCCGAGCCGTGAGCTCCCGCGTTCATGTAGACAGCCCCTCCGGTCGAACCCGGAATGCCGCCTGCAAATTCCAGGCCGGTAAGCCCTTGCTTGCCGGCAAGCACCGACAGCTTGATGAAGGAATAGCCGCCGCCTGCATGAATCAAGCCTTCCTCAAAGCGCGCATCCGCCAGCTCGCCGCCCAGCTTGATGACCGCGCCGCGGATGCCTTTGTCGCTGACCAGCACGTTCGAGCCGCGCCCGAGCACATGCCAAGGGACTTGATGGGCGTGCAGAAGCCGCATCAGCCGGACGAGCTGATCGCGGTTCTGGACCGTAATCAAGAGATCGGCGGGCCCTCCGATCTTCCAAGTGGTGTGTGCGCTTAGCGGCTCGTTCGTCAAAATGGCGCCAACGTCGGCAGCTTGAAGTTCGCTTAAGAGCTGTTGCATCGGAAACCTCCTCCAACAAACACCGGTTGAGCCTTGCATGGGTAGGTGTTTGTCACGGTTATAGTGTATGGTATGTGTTTGGCGATAGAGTGTGACACCCGCCCACAGAAGTGCGGGCGGGTTCACGAGGTCAGGCTTGTCCCTCCCTGACAGAAGGAGAAGCGAAAGGCTCCTCCCAAGAGAGAAACCTTGCTTCTCTTATGGAGTTATACGCTCTGTAGGCAGCTCCCGTTGCGGCAGAACTACCGGTCCGAGTGAAACCCGCTGCGAGCGGGACCCTAGAGAGGCCAAGACCAAGCCGCTTGAGGCTTAGCGCACAAGGCGGACCAGCTCCCGGTACAGAAGCAGGGCCGACTCGCTCTCCCCCATCCGCCTCGCGCTCTCGGCCATGCGCCGTCGCTTGGCCGGGTTCCCCATGACCGCCTCGATCTCGCCGGCCAGTCGTTCGCCTGTGAGCTCCTTCTCCGGGAGAAGAACCGCCGCATCTTCTCTCTCCAGCCAGCGGGCATTCACTTCCTGATGATTGTTCGTCACATTCGGAGACGGGATCAGGATCGACGGGATGCCGAGCGCCGTAATCTCCGAAAGGAAGGACGCCCCTGCTCGGTTGACGATGAGTGAGGTTGCCGCCAGCACGTCCGGCATGTTGTGCAAGTACGGCTTAAGGCGCAGCCGCTCCGGTAGACTTCCGAGCTTCCTCTGGATGCGGGTCGCTGTCTCCTCATAATAGGGTTCACCCGTAACGAAGAGATAGGTCGTATTGGGAAGGCGCGGCAGCCGCTCGGCGAGCTCCACCATCGCCTCGTTGATCGCTCGTGCTCCCCGGCTTCCTCCTACGACGAGCACCAGTTTATCGCCTTTGCGCAGCCCAAGCGAGCGCAAGCCGCTGAACGAATCCGCGTACGCAACGGTGGTTGCCCGCGGATTGCCCGTGTACACCGCGTGTCGGGCAGCGGCAAACTGGTTTTCCGAGCCGCGGAAGCTGACTGCAACGGTATCGGCATACCGGCTGAGAAACTTGTTCGTGAGGCCGGGAATGGCATTCTGCTCGTGAATCAGTGTTGGAATGCGTAGCTTCGCTGCGGCGTACACCACCGGACCGCAGACATACCCGCCGGTCCCCACCACCACGTCGGGGCGAAACTCGCGGAGCAGCTCCCGGGAACGACCCGTCGCCTTAAGAAACCGGACCACCGTTTTGACATTGTCCAAGCTGAGCTTTCTCTTAAAGCCAGAGATGTCAACGGCCTCAAACCGAAGATCGGGATGAGCTTTGGCTACAATGCCGCGCTCAAGTCCCGTCGTCGTCCCGATATAGAGAAAGTGAGAGTCCGGTTCTTCCCGTGACACCTCTTCCAGAACGGAGAGGGCCGGATAGACATGCCCTCCGGTCCCCCCTCCGCTTAACACGACTCGCATGGGTTCACCTCGCCTGTCGGGATATATTAAGCAAAATACCAATTGCCGTCAACATCAAGGTCAAGGAAGAGCCGCCGTAGCTGATCAGAGGAAGAGTGATACCGGTGACCGGAAAAAGACCGATGACCACGCCGATGTTGATCATCACCTGAACGGCGATCATGCCGGTAATGCCGATGGCGAGCAAGCAGCCGAAGGGGTCGGGGGCAGACATGGATGCGCGTATCCCCCGCCAGACGAGGATAGCAAAGAGAGCAAGCACGAAGGCTCCGCCAATGAAACCGAGCTCTTCACCGATGATGGAAAAAATGAAGTCCGTCTGCGGCTCGGGCAGGTAGCTGTGCTTCTGCAGGCTGTGATTAAACCCGAGACCGGCGAGTCCGCCGGGACCGATCGCATAGAGCGACTGAATGATCTGGTATCCGGTGCCGAGCGGATCAGACCACGGATCCAGGAAGCCCGCAATCCGTTTCAAGCGGTAAGGTGCAGCGAGGATGAGGCCGACGAAGCCGGCAACCCCGCCAAGCCCCAGGAGACCGAGGTGGAGCATGCGTGCACCGGCCGTGTAAATGACCATCAGAGCAGCCCCGAACAGCACGACCCCGGTTCCGAGATCAGGCTGCAGCATGATGAGGCCGAAGGCGGTGAGCGTGAGCAACAGTGGTGGCATCAAGCCCCTCCAGAACCGTTTAAGCGGAAAGCGGCCCTCCGCGAGCAGCTTCGACAGGAAGAGCAGCAGGCCGAGCTTCATGAACTCCGAGGGCTGAATGCCGAACGAGCCGATACCGAGCCAGCTGCGGGCTCCGCCGCGAACGACCCCGATGCCGGGAATCAGCACGAGCAGTAGCAAGCCGAAGCAGGCAAACAGCAGCAGCTTCGACCATTTGGCCCATACGGCGTAGTCGACGCGCGAAGTGACATACATCCCGCCTATCCCAAGGAGGGCAAACAGCAGTTGGCGTTTTGTGTAATAGAGCCGATCCCCGAAGTCATGAAAAGACAGCACGGCGCTTGCGCTGTACACCATCAGAACCCCGATGGTCAACAGCAGGAGCGCAGCGGTCAGCAAGATGAGATCCGGCGATTTGCGGCGTTGTGGCATGGTCCGTCCCCCTCTTCATATCAAAGGGGGCGTGAAGCGCAATATCGTACGGACATGCCCCCTAGTTAAAGGGTATGCACGGACTCCTTAAACATGCTCCCCCGCTCCTCGAAGGAGCGGTACATATCCCAGCTTGCACAAGCTGGAGAAAGCAGCACGACTTGACCGGGATGAGCCATCTCGGACGCCAGCCTGACCGCCTGCGCCATCGCTTCCTGGGGTTCCGTTGTCTCCACGGCCGCGGCAGCTTGAATCCCCGCTTCGCGAGCGACACGAAGAAGCTTCTCCCTCGTCTGGCCGAGCGCCACCAAGCCTTTCACCTTGTCGCGGAAGGAGGGCAAGAGGTCATCGTATTCCATGCCCCGGTCGAGACCGCCTGCAATGAGGACGATCTCCTTGTCGAACGCGTCCAGGTCCTTGATGGTAGCGGCCGGATTTGTCGCTTTGGAGCCGTTGACATAAGATATTCCATTTCGCTCGCGCACATGCTCAAGACGATGCTCGACCCCGTGAAATTCCCGCAGTGCTTCGGCCACCTGCTCGGCGGCGGCTCCCGCAGATAGGGCAGCGGCCGAGGCGGCCAAGGCATTTTGAACATTATGTCGACCTGGAACGCCTACCTTGGCGGAAGGCAATAGGGCGAGCTCGCGCCCTCCTTCCTCTCTCCAAATGATCCACTCTTCACCGTTACGCTCACGAAGAAAGATGCCAACAGGAAGTTCCTCCGTCATGGATATGAGAACGATTCGGGCTTGAATCCACGGAATGAGCGATCGGCAGTAGGGATCATCCCAGTTGAGGATCGCCACATCGTCCGGTCCCTGATTGGCAAACAGCTTCGCCTTGGAGCCAGCATAGTCTTCCATGGAGCCGTGATAGTCGAGATGAGTCTCATACACATTGAGCAGGAGCGCGATATGCGGACGGAAGGAGCTCGTGCCCTTGAGCTGGAAGCTGCTCAGCTCCACGACCATGTAGTTGTCCTCGGACGCTTCTGAACAGGCATCGCAGAGCGAACGGCCAATGTTCCCGGCCAAAATGGGGTGCATGCCTGCCTTGTCCAACATGCGGTGAATCCACGTCGTGGTCGTGGTCTTGCCGTTCGATCCGGTGATGCCGATCATCGGGGCCGGACAAATCTGGTACGCGACCTCAACCTCGGTCACCACCTCGATGCCGAGGCGAAGCGCCTCACGAATCGGCTCCGCCGTGTAAGGGATACCGGGATTCTTCACGACGAGCTCTACGCCGGGATGAATGATCCCTTCGGGATGGCCTCCGCAAAGCACAGAAACACCCAGAGACGTTAATTCCTCCGCCTCCGGGCATTCCTCGCGCGTTTTTTTATCGTTGACCGTCACCTTGGCCCCGCATTGATGGAGCAGCTTGGCCACTGCCACGCCGCTCCTCGCGAGTCCGATGATGACGACTTCCTTGTCTTGGTAGTCTCTCGGATGCCGCATCGACTTAGAACACCTCGATCAGATAGAGTCCGAGTCCCGCGAGCAGGAAGCCGACCGCCCAGAACGAGACGACGACACGCCATTCCGACCATCCCGACAGCTCGAAGTGGTGGTGGATGGGACTCATTTTAAATACCCGCTTGCCGCGAGTCTTAAACGATACAACTTGTATCACAACCGACAGGATTTCCATGATGAAGATCCCGCCAATGATGAAGCTGACGAGCTCTGATTTCGTCAGAAGCGCTGCTGCGGCAAACCCGCCTCCGATTCCAAGAGAACCGGTATCCCCCATGAAGACCTTCGCAGGGTGCGCGTTATAGACAAGAAAGCCGAGCACTGCACCGACCATAGCAGCGGCAAAAATCGCCGTCTCCGGGTGATGAAACTTCATCGCGATGATGATCATCGCGCCGAATGCAACTGCGCTTGTCCCGGACAGCAGGCCGTCGAGGCCGTCGGTGAAGTTCACCGCGTTGGCCATGCCCAGCATGAACAGGATGGCGAGCGGGTAGTAGAACCAGCCCAGGTCCAGGTGGATGTCCGTCAGCGGGATCGGCAGCTCGGTGGAATGTCCGTTCTGAATGAGCAGGAAGCAGACAATGGCGGCGGCAAGGAGCTGACCGATCAGCTTTTGCAGCGCCGTCAAGCCGAGCGAGCGCTTGAACACGATTTTGATGTAGTCATCCAGGAAGCCGACGAGACCGAAGCCGAGCGCTGCGACGAGCAGGATGGCCAGTTCGATATTCTTCCCGCCAAACCGAAGTGCGGATAAAGCAAGGGCAAGCAGGATAATGATTCCGCCCATGGTAGGGGTTCCTTTTTTCTTCTGATGAGCCGCCGGCCCTTCCGTGCGAATCTGTTGGCCGAATTTCAGCTTGCGAAGCACGGGGATGATGAGCGGGCCGACGAGCAAGGCGAGCACGAAGGCGACGCCCAGAGGAAAAAGAACTTCTTTCAACTCCATCAAAGTAGACAACTCCTATTCGGTATCCTGCCTTTCTCCTCACAACCCCGCTGCATTCTCTGGCATATGCGGGAGAGGAGAAAAGAGTGCGGTTTCTCTGAAAACTAGCCGAACATTTGCTAGTAAAAGGGATATGCCCGCGAGACGCCGTCCATGCCTCGCGGGACAAAGTTTTCCTTGGTTACTCCACCTGCGAATGCGAGAGAAGGGCATTCGCCGCTTCCTCCAGACGCATGCCGCGTGAGCCCTTGACCAGGACCGTATCACCCGAGCGAACCTCGCTCATCAGGTCGGAGATGAGCTCCGCCTTATCGCGATAATGCCGGACCGTTCCTTCCGGCATAGCGGCGGCGGCAGCATTCGCCAGATGAGCGGACAAGGGACCGTAAGCATACAGCCGGTCCACGCCGGCACGAGCGGCGGCGCGCCCCACTTCCGCGTGGAAATCCGCCTCGCCGCTGCCGAGCTCCAGCATGTCGCCCAACACGGCGAGCCTGCGCGCACCCTTCACTGCCTGGGTGTCTCCCTCGGCAAGAAGCGCAAGCGCGGCCTTCATCGATGTGGGGCTGGCGTTGTACGCGTCGTTCAGGACGACCGCACCGCTCGGAGCAACCTTGCGCTCGATGCGCATGCTGGTAATCCGCGCAGATGCAAAGCCCTGCTTGATCTGGTCGTCGCTCACGCCCAGATGACGGGCCGCTGCATAAGCCGCAAGAGCGTTGGTGACGTTGTGACGGCCGATGAGCGGAATCTCAAATGCAGGAGAATCGGCTTTGTTGATGCCAAACTGACTGCCATCGGCTCTCAGTTGGACATCCACAGCGTACAGCTCATTCCCCGTCCCTTCGCCAAAGCGGAGACACTTCATGCCTTCCGGCTGAGGCATCTCGGGAAGCACCTGCTCAATGAGCGGCTCATCGCCATTGTAGAGGAAGAGGCCGTTCTTCGCGAGGCCGGAGAGAATCTCGGTCTTCGCTCTCGCAATCTCCTCCCGGCTTCCTAGCTGAAGCAGATGCGATTCACCGATGTTTGTGATGACGGCAATATCTGGCTCCGCGATGCTTGTAAGCAGGGCGATCTCGCCGCGGCCGCTCATCCCCATCTCGATGACGGCGACCTCCGTCCCCTCCTCGATCTGGAGCAGGGTGATCGGCAGGCCGATGTGATTGTTCAGATTTCCAGGCGTCTTGTGAACGCGGAAAGCAGTGGACAAGGCGGCTGCCGTCAAGTCCTTGGTTGTGGTCTTACCATTGCTTCCCGTAATGCCCACAACCGTGAGCCCCAGCTCGCGCCGGTAAGCGCGGGCCAACTGCTGCAGCGAGGCCAGCGGGTCGCTTGTCAGAAGAAGCGGCGGTGCCCCCTCCGGTACAGCATGATCCTCCTGCCAGAACGCAGCAATCGCGCCGTTCTCCACCGCCTGGTTCCAATAGTCATGACCGTCAAAGCGGTCTCCGGTTAACGGTACGAACAAGCTTCCCTGTGTCAAGGTGCGGGTGTCAGTCGATACTCCATTCACGATCAGGTTTTTAGCCGTTGGATCGGTCGCATGAAGCTTCGCTCCAGACAGAGCGGCGATCTCGGACAATGGCTTTTTCATTGATTTTCGGCTCCCTTTATGGCTGTCCTCAATTCTTCGCGATCATCGAAATGATGGCGGACGCGGTTCACTTCCTGATAGGTTTCGTGTCCCTTGCCCGCAATCAATAGTACATCGCCGGGGCCTGCCTGTTCAACCGCCTTTTTAATCGCCGTACGCCGATCCTCGATCACCTCATAGCGATCACTCGGAAGCGTGGCGAGTCCCGCTTCGATCTCGGCAAGAATCGCAAGCGGATCTTCGGTCCGCGGATTATCGGAGGTGAGGATCACATGGTCGCTGTACCGGGCGGCAATCTCGGCCATGATCGGCCGCTTCGTGCGGTCGCGGTCTCCGCCGCAGCCGAAGACGGTGATCACCCGATTCTCCGCAAATTGGCGGATGGAGGACAGCGCATTCTCCAGCCCGTCAGGCGAATGAGCATAGTCGACCAGGGCGAGAAACGGCTGCCCTTCTTCGACCAGCTCCATCCTTCCTTCCACGGATGGCATTCCTTCGAGATAGCGGATGATCCGCTCAAGCGGAACCCCCTCCAGAAGCACGGCAGCGATGGCAGCAAGAACGTTATAGACGTTGAACTTGCCGACAAGCTTCGTACGGACAAGGGCTGTACCGGCATAGGAGACCAGGCGGAATTCGGTGCCGCGGTTCGTCAGCTTGACCTCCTCAGCCCGAATGTCGCAGGCTTGGTCGATCCCATAGGTGAGGGTGTGCACACTCGTGAGGGAAGCGAAATAAGCGGAAGCTGCATCATCCGCATTCAGCACGGCGTATTGCCTCCGGGACGGATCTGCGCTGAACTCGTTGCCCAAACGGGAAAACAGCAAGCCCTTCGCCTCGCGATAGCGATCCATCGTCTTGTGATAGTCCAGGTGGTCCTGCGTAAGATTGGTGAACACGGCGGTGCGGAAGCGCACACCCTTCACCCGACCGTAATCGAGAGCGTGGCTGGAAACCTCCATAATTCCATAACCGGCGCCTGCATCAGCCATCGCACGGAAATTCCGCTGAAGGACAGCTGCCTCCTGCGTCGTATTGGGCGTATCGTAGGACTGGCCGGCGATCACGGTACGGATGGTTCCCATCAAGCCGGTCCCATGCCCCTCCGCTCTCAGCAAATAGTCGATAATCGTCGTGGTGGTGGTCTTGCCGTTCGTTCCGGTGACTCCGATCACCTTCAATTGGTCGCTTGGGTATCCATACAAATGATTGCTGATAACGGCCGAAGCAAAATGAGCATCCTTCACGAGCAGCTGCGGGATGTCCAGCGGGAGCTGCCGTTCCACAACCAGTGCTGCGGCTCCTCGCTCAACAGCAGCGGCGGCATAATCATGACCGTCGACGGTATAACCGGGCAGGCAGAGAAAGAGATCATTCGGCGCCACTTTGCGCGAATCGGTCGTGAGCCCGGCTAGGGCAGGATCGCCCCCCGACAATCGGGCAAACGGAAAAAGGGAAGCGAGCTCACTTAAGCGGATAGCCGACTCCCCTCTATTCGAACGGTTGTATGATGGAGTTTCGGTTTGATTGTTGTCCATGGGTTTAAGGTCCTTCCTGGGAGTATCCTTTCCTTTATATCCATTCTACACTTGCTTTAATCAGCAAGAAACCTTTATTTCCTGCCCGCTCGCTGGAGCGGGTCAACGGGTCCAAAACGGCGAAATGGCAAACAGGGGAGAAGCTCTCCCCCCTGCCTGTAACCGTTTCGACAGACCTGCCAAGACTAGCGGTTCTATTGCTTCTTCGTTGTACTGGTGTCTTCCGTTAAAAAGATACGAATCGTCGTGCCCTCATCAACTCGGGCACCCGCCTTCGGAACTTGACTGGCCACGACCGTTCCCGTCCCGGACTTCACAAGCCGGAAATCGGAACGCATATCCTCAAACAGGTCCGAGACGGTTCTTCCAACGAGGTTCGGGACCTCCACGGTTTTGACATCTCCATAGGTATATTCGCGCGAGAGCTGATCCTTGCTTGGCTGTACGCCCATATAGCGAAGCGCGTCGCCCAGCATATTCTTCACAAGAGGAGCTGCCACCACGCCGCCGAACTGGACCCCCTGCGGGTTATCGACAGCCGCGTAGATGATCACGCGCGGATTATCCGCAGGCGCAAAGCCGATGAAGGAAACGATGTGCTCGCTGGCGGAGTAACGGCCGTTCACGACCTTTTGCGCCGTCCCGGTCTTTCCCCCTACGCGGTACCCATCGAGGAAAGCATTCTTCCCGGTCCCTTTTGCCACAACACTCTCCAATGCATAGCGCACCTGCTTCGAGGTTTCCTCCGAGATCACCTGACGCTTGACCTCCGGTTCGACGGATTTGACCTCTTCTCCGGTTTCGGGATTGTACCAGGCGCGGACCACGTGAGGCGTTAGCAGCTTGCCTCCATTAATCGCCGCAGAGACTGCCGCGATCTGTTGAATCGGCGTGACGGATACCCCTTGGCCGAAGGCCGTGGTGGCGAGCTCGACCGGCCCGACCTTCGGCAGCTTGAAGAGGATGCCGTTCTCTTCCCCGCTCAGGTCAATTCCCGTCTTCTTGCCGAAGCCGAACCGGCTGATATAGTCGAACAGCTTTTCTTTGCCAAGCCGCTGCCCCATGAGAACAAAACCGGGATTGCACGAATTCTCCACGACCTCCAGCATCGTCTCGCTGCCATGGCCCCCCCGCTTCCAGCAATGAAGGGTCGCTCCAGCGACCTTGACGCTGCCCGAATCGTAGAAGGGCTCATTGAACGTAATCTTCTTTTCCTCCAACGCGGCCGCGAGGGTGATGATCTTGAACGTGGAACCGGGTTCATAGGTCATCCAAATCGGAAGGTTCCGGTTGTAGATCTCCGAAGGGTATTCCTTGAAATTCTCCGGCTCGTACCCCGGACGGTTCGCCATGGCAAGGATCTCGCCGGTATTCGGGTCCATCATGATCGCCCAGGCTTGGTCCGCCTGCGTTTGGGTCATCGTATTGTCGAGCTCGCGCTCCAGGACGGATTGCAGGTAATAGTCGATCGTCAGCTGCAGGTTGAGCCCGTCCTTCGGTTCCTGAAAATGCTCTGAGGAACCCGGCATCCGTTTCCCCGATGCATCCGACAGGAAGGACACGCTGCCCTTGACCCCGCTCAGCTCTTTGTCATACTTGGCTTCAATTCCCGTTAGCCCTTGGTTATAGCCTCCGGTGAAGCCGAGGATATGAGAAGCCAACTGTCCGTACGGATAGAATCGCTTGTTGTCCTCGGCCACGACTACACCGGACAACCCGAGCGCCCGCACCTGCTTCGCCTTCTCCTCGGACAGCTTGCGGCCGGCCGGCTTGATGTCCACGAGCATCTTTTTAACGGAAATCTGCTTCAGCACACTCTCCTGCGTCATGCCGAGCAGAGGAGCCAGCTTTGCCGCCGCCGCCGGCTTGTCCGGGATTTGCGCCGGAACAGCAATGACGGACGGGGAGCTGATGTTGTACGTCAGCCGGACACCATTGCGGTCCGAAATTTCACCGCGCTTATCGGCATGTGGGATCTCGCGGCGCCAGGAATTCTCCGCCTTCTCCGTCAGTTCGGGGCCGAGCCAGAGCTGGACGTAGGCGAGCCGGAGGATCAGTGCGACAAAGACAACGCCGCCCCCCAAGAGAGCAAACCAAAGGCGGCGGCGCATCGTAACGTTGGACAGCTTCATGGCAGTTCCCTCCGAATTCGTCAATTGGGATTCATCCCAAGCCTATTCGGAAAGTGAACGGGATAGAACAAGCCTCCTGCGGAATCAGGGTAACCGGGTTACTAGGGTGCGGAAGTGGCGGGAACTGACGACCCTCCCGGTTCAGCCGGGGTTGGCGTCGGGCTGGCTAACTCATCCGATTCGCTAAACGGCTTCAGGGTCAGCTCCAGCACCTTCTTCGAGCCTTTGGTCGATACCTTCTGGGATACCACGAAGCCTTCACCCTGAATTTCATAGTCCATCTGCAAAAGGGCGGCGATCTCCACCGCGTCGCGCAAGGACATGCCGGTCAAATCCGGCACCTGCGCATTCCCCACCGCTCCGGCGACGAGGACGACGCTCCGGCCGACCTGAAGCTCCGTTCCCGGAGTCGGAAGCTGGCGCGTAACCTTGTCGCCAGTGCCCAGAACA
The DNA here is from genome assembly GCF_039888655.1 of Gorillibacterium sp. CAU 1737. Lineage (NCBI taxonomy): Bacteria > Bacillati > Bacillota > Bacilli > Caryophanales > Paenibacillaceae > Gorillibacterium > Gorillibacterium sp. CAU 1737. Next base: position 113,263 of record NZ_JBDQQO010000010.1, on the reverse strand, counting down.
TCCACATGTAGCCCCGCATCGGTCAGCTTTTGCTTCGCCTCGGTCACGGTCAAGCTGGTCAGCGTCGGCACCTTGGCCGTTGCCTGGGCCTCCGTCGTCTTGGCCTTGCTGTCCGAGGAGGGAATCCCAAGGTAGGCGAGCGTCTCGGCCATTACATTTTTGAAGACTGGCAGCGTGACCAGGCTCCCATCGTGATAGCTTTTGATTTGGGGACGATCTGCGATGACCCCGATCAAAATCTGCGGGTCTTCAATCGGCGCATACCCAAAGAAGGAAACGACGTATTGGCCGACGGCGTACGTCTTCTCTCCCTCCGGCACGATGTTGGCCGTACCGGTCTTGCCTGCGATGCGATAACCGCTAATGGCGGCATTGACGCCGGTTCCGTGCTCATCGGTCATGACGTGCTCAAGGGCGAGCGTGGTCTGCCGGGCTACCTCCGGGCTCACAACCTGGCGAACAACTTCCGGCTGATTTGTTTGAATCGGCTTCCCCGTCTTGGGATCGATGATTTCCTTGACAATATAGGGCTTCATCAGCTTCCCGCCGTTCGCGACCGCAGCAAAAGCTGCCGCCTGCTGTACCGCATTAACGGATACCGACTGCCCAAAGGTTGCACGCGCATAGTCAGACTCGTACTTGAAGTTGATGTTGCCTGCTGCTTCACCGGGCAGGTCAATACCGGTTTTGGACCCGAAGCCGAATTTCTCCACGTAGGACTTGAACTTCTCTTTGCCAAGCTGCTCGTAACCGAGCTTGGAGAAGAGGACGTTACTGGAGCGAACGAGTCCTTCCATGAAGGAAATGGTGCCCCAGCCGCTCCAATTGTGGTCGCGAATCTCCTTCATGCCTTGAAATTTGACCGATCCGGATTCAAAAGACGCCTGAGGCTTCCACAGCCCTTGCTCGATTGCCGCCGCCAGGGTGACGATCTTGAAGGTCGAGCCCGGCTCGATCTGATCCATCACCGCCCGGTTCCGGTAGGAGGCCGGCTCGGACTGCCAGTATGCATTCGGATCAAAATCCGGCGTGCTCGCCATGCCCAAAATCTCCATCGTCTTCGGGTTGACGGCGATGGCGGTCATGCTCTTTGGTTTAAACTCCTCCTGGGCGCGGCGAAGTTCCTTTTCCAAGTAATATTGAATGTTCTGATCGAGCGTAAGCTTCACATGGTTCCCGTCAACGGGGCTGGTCAAGGTCGCCTTCGAGCCGGGGATGTCCACGCCCTTCAGGTCCTTCTCCTTCACGAGCTTTCCAGGCTTTCCGGTGAGCTGGTCGTCCAGACTCTTCTCCAGCCCCATAATCGCTTCACTGCCGTCGCGGCTGACGAAGCCGATAATCTGAGAGGCCAGCCGTTCGAACGGATAATACCGTTTCTCGGTTTCCTTCAGGTAAACGCCAACCGAATTCAAGTAGGGCTTGCCGTCCGCCTTAAGCTGATCTCGAAGCTGCTTGATGAAATCCTCCACCGCGCGCTTCTTCTCGGCGTTGATCTTCCAGCCTTCCTGCTTGACCTCGACTTCAATCATGTATTGATCCTCTTTCGGAGCGGGGCGCATTTTGGTTGCCAGCTCGTAGAGGCGTTTTTCCAATTCCGCGATGTAGCCGGGTTCATCCTTCTGCTTCAAAACTTGGGCGAGTCCCTTCGCCACCTCATCGGCAATCCCGCGCTGGTGAATCAGCTCCGGATTGAGCGCGACGGTGTAAGCGGGAGCCTCTTCGGCCAAGCCACGCCCGTTGCGATCCAGGATCGAGCCCCGGGTCGGCTTGAGAATTTCCGTCGAGGTCCACAGCACCTCTGCCTTCTCCCGCAGATTCGAGGCTTCTACCACCTGAATCCAATAGATTCGCCCGACGACGACAAAAAACAGCAAGAAAAAAAAGACTCCGATCAACAAGGACCGGATTTTTAGACGTTTTTCCATTTGCAGCTCCCTTTCTCCCGCCGGTTATCGGGAAGCCGTCTTCCGGTCGTTCGCACCGTTGTCAGGGCTCGGCTTTTGGTCCTCCTGCACCGGCTTGAAGCCGCCGGTTATCGCTTCCGCGGAGAGCTTCTCCGGGTTTTTGACCGTCCACAGCATGGCTTTCAGCTCTGCATTCTTCTCGTCCTGCAGCTTGATCTCTTTTTGGGTCTGGTAGATCTGATGGTTCGTGTTGTAGAGCTTGGAGTTGAGAAGCACGAGATACCCGAGCATGAGCGCTACCCCGAAGCAAATGGCAAGATAAAAGAGCTTTTCGAGAGCAGACAGCTTGAGCGTTTTGCGGGAGGGAGACGGATTCGAGCGTTTCTGGGGTTTCTTGGTCTCTTGGTGTCGTTCCGTTTCTCTTACCGCCAGATTGCCATACGTGTACGCCAAGTTCATCTACTCCTTCTCATGGATTACTTTCTCCGCTATGCGCAGCTTGGAAGAACGAGCCCGCGGGTTCGTTTCGAGCTCCTCCGAGGAGGGCTCAATCGGCTTGCGATTGATCAGCTTCAGGCGAGCCTTGCGGCCGCAGGTACAAATGGGAAAATCGGGCGGGCAGGTGCACGTGCCGAGCTCTCGCGCGAAGGTCTGCTTGCAGATCCGATCCTCCAGCGAGTGAAAGGTGATGACCGATACCCGGCCTCCAGGGGCGAGGCAAGCGATCGCTTCCTTAAGCGAATCTTCAAACGCCCTCAGCTCGTCATTGACGGCGATTCGCAGCGCTTGAAAGCTTCTCTTTGCCGGGTGGCCGCCTGTTCTTCTTGCAGCAGCCGGGATCGCTTCCTTGACGATCTCCGCCAGCTGCACGGTGGAACGAATCGGAGCCGCCGAGCGTTCGCGCACGATCGCGCCGGCAATACGGCGGGAGAATTTCTCTTCCCCGTATTCAAAAAGGATGCGGGCAATCTCCGCTTCTCCCCAGGTGTTGACGATCTCCTCAGCGGTAAGCGGAGAACTGCGATCCATGCGCATATCGAGCTCCGCTTCCTGGTTGTAGCTGAAGCCGCGCTCCGCTTCATCCAGTTGGGGGGACGATACGCCCAGGTCATAGAGGATTCCGTCGACTTGAGGAATGCCGTCTAATTGAGGGATAGGGAGCTTGCTTAATTCCTCTTGAAGGTAGCGAAAGTTGCTTTTTACAAAAAGGACGCGGTCCGCATAGGGAGCCAGCCGATTCTTGGCATGGGCGAGCGCGGTTTCATCCTGATCAAAAGCGATCAATCGACCGTTCTCCCCGAGCTGGGAAGCGATTCGCTCGCTATGCCCGGCCCCCCCAAGGGTGCAGTCGACATAGATGCCGTCGGGGCGGAGATTCAGCCCCTCTACCGCTTCTTCCTTCATGACGGTTATATGATGAAACATGAGTGGGTCTAGCCTCCTGACTGCCGCTTGTGTCGGTGTATGTAGCATGGTTATAGATCAAAATCGAAGTCAACGAGCTTCTCCGCAATTTCGTTGAAGGACTCCTCCGACTTCTGGGCATAATCGCTCCAGACTTCTCGGCTCCATATTTCAACCCGATTGGAGACGCCGATCACGACGCATTCCTTGTCCAGCTTGGCGTGCTCTGTCAGGTTCTTCGGCAAATTTACCCTTCCCTGTTTGTCGAGCTCGCATTCGATCGCCCCGGAAAAGAAAAAGCGCGTGAACGCACGGGCATCGGACTTCATCAGAGAAAGCGCTTTGAGCTTCTGCTCCAGCACCGCCCACTCGGACAGCGGGTAGACAAATAAGCATTGGTCCAATCCGCGGGTGATAACGAAGGTCTCACCCAGCTCCTCGCGAAAGCGGGACGGAATCGTAAGGCGGCCCTTCTCGTCCATGTTATGCTGATGTTCCCCCATAAACATGAGCGGTCGCCACCCCTTTCCTCCACTTTGCCCCACTTCTCTCCACGATTATAGTAAGTATTCTCATCAAAAGCAAAAAATCCTGCCGCAATGGCAGGATTTTTTTTAATCATTTCAAAAGAATTTGATCTTTGCCGGGCAAAATCGCTTACTTCCAGCTGTTCAGGTAGGCAATTTGAGCCTCGCTCAGCTTATCGACGCTTGTTCCAAGCGATTCCAGCTTAAAGCGAGCCACCTGCTCGTCCAACTCGTAGGGCAGATTGAGGACTCGTTTCCCGAGTGCTTGGTACTGATCATTGACGTACTTGAGCGACAGCGCCTGCAGGGAGAAGGTCATGTCCATAATTTCCGCCGGATGACCATCGCCTGCACCAAGGTTAACGAGTCGGCCTTCCGCGAGGAGATAAAGACGACGGCCGTCCTGTTGCTTGTACTCCTCAATGTTGTGGCGCACGACGCGCTTGGTGATCGAGCGTGCGAGCAACTCCGGCTTGTTCACTTCGACATCGAAGTGACCGGCATTTGCGAGGATAGCACCGTCCTTCATGACGTCGTAATGCTCGCCGCGAATGACGCTGTTGTTCCCGGTAACCGTCACGAAGACATCGCCGAGCTTGGCCGCTTCCGCCATGGGCATAATGGCAAAGCCGTCCATGTAGGCTTCCACGCCTTTGATCGCATCCACTTCGGTGACGATGACGTTCGCTCCAAGTCCCTTGGCGCGCATGGCGACGCCTTTGCCGCACCAGCCGTAGCCGACCACGACAACCGTTTTGCCCGCAACGACCAGGTTCGTGGTCCGGTTGATGGCATCGAAGACCGATTGGCCGGTTCCATAGCGGTTGTCAAACAGGTACTTGCAGTACGCATCGTTGACGGCCACCATCGGGAATTGAAGCGCACCTTCCTTTTGCAGAGCTTTGAGGCGAATGATTCCGGTGGTGGTCTCTTCTGCTCCGCCGCGAATGGTTTCAATCAGGTCGGGCCGCTCGGTATGCAGGAGCGCAACAAGTTCTCCTCCATCATCGATAATCAGATCCGGTTTCGTCTCCAGCGACTTGATCAGCATCGCCTTGTACTCTTCCGGTTCCGGCTTGTATTTTGCCATGACGGTGATTCCGTCTTCGACCAATGCCGCACAGACGTCATCCTGCGTAGAAAGCGGATTGCTGCCGGTGATAGTGACTTCGGCCCCTCCGGCTTGAACGACTCGTGCCAGATTGGCCGTCTTCGCTTCCAGATGAAGGCAGATCGATACCTTCAGCCCCTTGAACGGCTGCTCCTTAACAAATTGCTCCTTGATCCGGTTCAGCACGGGCATATGGGCGTCGACCCATTCGATTTTCAAATGTCCTTCCGCTGCCAGAGCGGGGTTTGCGATGATGCTTTTTTCTTTTGCCGTCACAAGATTCGCCTCCTGATTATAAGTAAATCGCTCGATGCTCGCCCCACTCCCCGGTAACGGAGTCAACGAGCTCCCGGACCCAACGGTCCCCATAGCGGACGAGATAAGCGCATGCGTTATAGACCCGTTCCTGGGGCTTACCGTTCGGATAGAGGGCCATCGCAATATGGTCCCACTGCCGAATGGATGCGTCAAATTGCTGCTGGTAGGCTTCCACCGATCGGGTCTGCAGGTACTCCACCTGCTCCATAATCTTCATTAGATTCACGCCGGCCAACCGTGCCATTCCCGGATTAATGGATGATACCAGTTCTACAATGGGCTGATAATCCTCCCGCAGACGCTCTTTGGCCAGCTGAAAGCCATCCTCAAGCCCCAGTTGATCCTGTTCCTTCAGCCAAGCGCGTTTGAGCTCCTCTAAACGGGTGAACACATCATCCAAGGTTACTCCGTATTTTCGCATATGCTTGGCGACCGTTCCTCCGACGAGGGTGAAGCTTTTCCGCGGCAAGAGCAGCGGCATATCCATCTCGAAGGCTTCGAATGCTTTCCTTGTGAGTCCCCAGTAGGCGAGCTCACCCGGTCCCAGAATTGTTCCGAGCACCGGCAGTACATATTCCTGCATCAATGGTCGCGTCAGCACGTTGTTGCTAAAGCTCTGTGGTGAGCGCTCCAACCAGGAGAGCAGCTCCTCCTGAGTATAATGCCGTTCTCCCCGGCGATCCGTGAAGCCCTCTCCCTGACGGTACAAAAGAACCCGCTCGCCCGTCTCCTCATCAAAGACGAACAGATTGGCACCATCTGGATTCACCTCTGCTTGCGGAGCATACCCGAGTCGTTCGACCGAGCTTCGTCCATCCGCTAGCGCACGGCTGAGCTCCGGCTGCCGAAGTACCAGCTCTCGAAAGAACTCCTTCTCACAGGCTCGTAGAGCGGGATCATCGGAATCAAGCAGAACCAGCCCTTCTTGGCCGAACTGCTCCGCCATCAGCCTGGCGAAGAAGTCCGACAATGTGTCGGATGCTGACGCATAAGCCTTCATCGTCTCCATAAGAGGCGTTTTGAATTCCGTGTCGAGCAGAGAATCCTCCAGTTGCGCGAGCACCGGCTCCCAATCGGGAATTCGGGTCCGGCTTACGGAGGTGCGGGTTTTGTCCGGGTGCGGCAGGACGATCTTCTCCGTCGTGAGGCCGCGGGTCAGCTGCGTCAGGTGATTGACCTCTTCAAAATCATGATCCTCTCCTGCAATCCAGAACACCGGGATGACCGGTCTTCTCAGCTGCTCTTCCGCCATTTTGGCCGCATGGAGAACCGTAATGGCCTTGTGGATAACCAGAAGCTCTCCACCGAACAGACCCGCCTGCTGTCCCCCGACCATGACGAGGGCGCTCGGCTCCCGCAGCCGCTCTATTTGTCGAAGGGCCTCTTCGCGATTGCCTATCCTTCGATTATAGGCATGAAGCACATCTGCGATTTGCCGATGATCGGCTTGCGGGCCCGGGCTCTCATCGCGGTTCTTCGCCCGTCGTTCCCACTCCGCAGGCTCCCAAGGATTGTATGCGTACAAGTCGCGCACCCGCGCGAAATCCTTGCGGTAGGTTTCCGCTAAGGCTTGCCCGGATGCGAGGGTGATCGATTCCAATATCAAGTTGAACAAGCCCCCCAATTCAAGCCTTCGGCGCTTTGCGTTGCCGTAGGCAGTTCATTCTGATTGTACATGGGCCCTTTTGAAAAAACAACCGATCTGCTCGGGTTTGGCAACACAAAAACCGCCCCTTCCCAAACGGGAGGGGCGGCTTCTTGAATTAGTACAAGTGGCAGGCCGCGAAGTGACCTTCTTCGATCTCTTTCATCGGAGGCATCGTCTTCGCGCAGACATCCATCGCATGCGGGCAGCGCGTACGGAACGGGCAGCCGCTTGGCGGATTCATCGGGCTCGGAACCTCGCCTTGCAGGATGATTCTCTCCCGGGTGCGTTCCACTTCCGGGTCCGGAATCGGAATCGCGGACAGAAGCGAGCGTGTATACGGGTGCAAAGGCTTCGCATACAGCTTAGCAGAAGTCGTGAGCTCCATCATCTTCCCGAGATACATAACCCCGATCCGGTCAGAGATGTGCTTGACCATGGCCAAGTCATGGGCAATGAACAAGTAGGTCAGGCCGCGTTCCTTTTGCAGCTTTTGGAACAGGTTGATGACCTGAGCTTGAACCGATACGTCCAGAGCGGAGATCGGTTCATCCGCTACGATGAATTCCGGTTGAATCGCGAGCGCACGGGCAATGCCGATCCGCTGGCGTTGGCCGCCGGAGAATTCATGGGGGAATCGGCCCGCGTGCTCCGCATTCAGACCGACCGCATCCAACAGCTCTTGCACGCGATTGGTGCGTTCCGCACGGTTCTTGGCGAGGCCATGAATGTCGATGCCTTCTGCGATAACATCACCTACGGTCATCCGCGGATTGAGCGATGCATACGGGTCTTGGAACACCATTTGCATGTTCCGCGAATAGGCGCGACGGTCTTTCGTATTCATGTTCTTGATGCTTTTGCCATGGAAAAGGACGTCTCCGCCCGTAATGTCGTACAAACCAATGATCGTCTTGCCGGCGGTCGACTTGCCGCAGCCCGACTCCCCGACGATCCCCAGGGTTTCGCCCTTGCGAACGCCGAAGGTGATTCCGTCAACGGCCTTCAGCTTTTTGCCGCCGATGTTGAAATGCTTCTTCATATCCTGAACTTCCAGGATGTATTGATTGTCCGCCATTATACTGCACCTCCTGTTTCAACCGGACGTTCCACTTTCGGCGCATCCGGGTGGCAGAGCCAGCAGGCGGCACGATGCTCGCCTTTCACAACAAATTTCTCGGGGTCATTGTCCAAGCATACCTTCATGGCATACGGACAACGGTCTGCAAACGCACAACCCTTCGGCGGCGCGAACAGATCGGGCGGGGTCCCCGGAATCGGAACCAGGTCGCTCTTGTTCTCGGCGTCCAGACGAGGAACCGAGCGCAAGAGGCCCCACGTATACGGATGGCGGGATTCATAGAAGATTTCATCCAGCGTTCCTTCTTCTACAATTTTGCCGGCATACATAACGATAACGCGATCCGCCATCTCGGCCACGACACCCAAGTCATGGGTAATCATGATGATGGAGGATTCGGTCTTTTCTTTCAGTTCTTGCATAAGCTCGATGATTTGAGCTTGAATGGTCACGTCGAGCGCCGTCGTCGGTTCGTCCGCAATCAGAAGCTTCGGGCTACAAGCCAAGGCGATCGCGATCATTACCCGCTGCCGCATACCGCCGGACAGTTCGTGAGGATATTGCTTCAAGCGACCTTCCGGATTCGAGATGCCGACCAGACGCAGCATTTCCAAGGAACGGGACATCGCTTGCGATTTCGACATTCCTTGGTGCTTGATCAGGCTTTCGCTGATTTGCTTGCCGACGGTCATCGTCGGGTTGAGCGAGGTCATCGGGTCTTGGAAGATCATGCCCATCTCGGAACCGCGAACCCGCTGCATTTGCCGTTCGGACAACTTGACGATGTCTTCCTTTTCGTTGAAGACAATCGAGCCTTTCTTGATGAAGCTGGGAGGCGTTGGCACCAGGCGCATGATCGTTTGGGCCGTTACGGATTTCCCGCAGCCGGATTCCCCGACGATCGCCAGGACTTCCCCTTTATCCAAATGGAAGGTGACGCCGCGCACCGCTTGCACTTCGCCTGCGTAGGTTTTGAATGAGACGTGCAGGTCGTCAACTTCCAGAATGCGATTCTTTTCATTGGTTGTTGCCATTTGTTTCACCCCTTATTTGCGCATCTTCGGGTCGAGCGCGTCGCGAAGGCCGTCGCCGAGCACGTTGAAGCTGAGCAGAATCAAGCTGAAGATAATCGTCGGAATGACCAGACGATAAGGATAGAATTGAAGAACGCCGATACCGTCGCTGATCAGAGCGCCGAGGGAAGCAAGCGGAGCTTTGATCCCCAAGCCGAGGAAGCTGAGGAACGCTTCCGTGAAGATAGCGCTCGGTACTACGAACGTAATTTGAACGATGATGATCCCAAGTGCGTTCGGAATCAAGTGGCGCAGGATGATCCGCCATGGGCTGGCACCAAGGGTGCGGGCCGCAAGTACGAATTCCTGTTCTTTGATTTGCAGAATCTGGCCGCGCACGAGGCGCGCCATGCCAACCCAACCGGTAATCGAGTAAGCGATGATAATGGTTGTGATGCCCGGCTCCAGGTACATGATGAGCAGGATGGTTACGAGCAGATACGGAATGGAGTAGATCACTTCCATAATCCGCATCATGATGTCATCGACGCGGCCTCCGAAGTAAGCGGAGATCCCGCCATAGAGAACCCCGATAACCAGGTCGACCAGAGCGGCGACAATCCCGATGAAGAGAGAAATACGAGTTCCCCACCAAACACGCGTCCACAGATCACGACCAAACTCGTCCGTTCCGAACAGGAATTGCTTGCTCGGGGACTTGCTCAGGTTGCTGTAATCCTGGAAGTCATACGTGTGGTTGGTGAGAAAAGGCGCGATGATGGACGTCAGCGTCAAGACGACAAGAATGATCAAGCCTCCCATGGCCAGCTTGTTCTTGCGCAAACGCCTCCAAGCATCCGCCCAGAAATTAACCGAAGGGCGTACGATTTTCTCGGTGCCCAGCTGCTCCCGTTCGATGGGGAGGAATTGATCTTTGCTGATTTGCTGCATAAATTAGGACCTCCCTTTCGAAATGCGGATACGGGGATCAACCAAACCGTACGTGATGTCGACGATGAACAGAGCTATCATCAGGATCGCAGAGTAGAAGATCGTGAGTCCCGCGATCATCGTATAGTCATTGGAATAGATGGCTTGCACAAAGTGCTTGCCAAGCCCCGGTACGGCGAAGACTTGCTCGACGATAAGCGTACCGGTAATCAAGTTGACCGTAATCGTCCCAAGAGCGGTGATAACCGGAATGATGGCATTCCGAATCGTATGCTTCCAAACCGTAGAGTTCGGAGAAAGACCTTTGGCCTTGGCCGTCTTGATATAATCCTGGCTGAGTACGTCAAGCATCGAGGCTCTCATTAGACGAGCGAGTACCGCTATGGTTCCGAATGACAGGGCAAGAGCAGGCAGCACGCGCGATTCCGGCCCATTCCACAGTCCGGGAGGCAATCCGAGCCAGCTCATCTTAACGCCGACATAGTAAGAGAGAAGCGGACCCAGTACCATCGAAGGCACCGATACACCGATAACAGCCGTGAACATGGCGGAGTAGTCCAGCCCTTTGTTGTGGTTCAAGGAAGCGATAATACCGAGGAACAAGCCGACAATAACGGCAATCAGCAAAGCCCACAGGCCGAGCTCCGCAGAAGCCGGGAAGGCTTGCGTAATTTTTTCGGTTACTTTGGTTGTGGGGAATTGATAAGAACGACCCAGATCCCCGTTAAGGACATTCCACATGTACTTCAGGTATTGCTCCCATACCGGCTTGTCCAATCCATATTGCGACATCAAAATTTTCTTCGCTTCCGCAGAAAGCTTCATGGAAGCTTCGCCGAACGGGTTGCCCGGGAGATTCTTCATCAGGAAGAACACGAGGGTAATGATCACCCACAGCGTGACAACCATGTAAAGAAATCGGCGAACAATAAACTTTACCATAAGGCACCACCTAAACCAAAATTATGATCACTGCCATGGACACGGACAAACGGCTCCTTCCCCGGTTTTCGCCGGGATGAGGGCCGTTTTATCGGGTCGACGCGAAAAAACAGAGAAGATCCCCTGTTTGCTCGCGTCGGCTCAGTAAAAACGGGCCGTTCTTAAGGTGCGAGAACGGCCCCTTTTCCTGATTATGCAGGCAGATTCATGATTATTTCACAACATCGACATTTTTCAGTTCCCATTCGGTTCCGAATGCCGGGAAGTACAGACCCTTGACGGCCGTGTTCAGAGCGTAAACCTTCGTACGGAAGTACAGCGGAATGACACCCATGTCGTCCATCAGAGCTTTTTCAGCGTCTACGAGCAGTTGAGCGCGCTTAGCCGGGTCGGTTTCGTTGCCAGCGTCAGCAAGCAGCTTGTCGTAGTTCGGGTTGCTGTAGTCCATCGTGTTGAAGCTGCTGGTCGTCGTCCAGAGGTCCATGAAGGTCATCGGGTCGTTGTAGTCAGCGCCCCACAGAGCGATGATCACGTCGAAGTCCTTGTTGTCTTGACGTTCAACACGCAGTTCGTGCGGAACCGGGTCAGCCGTAGCCGAGGTAATGCCGAGGTTTTGCTTCCATTGAGCCAGGATGAACTCAAGGGTCTTCTTAGCGCCTTCGGTGTCGTCTGCCGTTACTTTGAAGGCCGGCAGTTCTTTAATGCCGAGTTCTTCAAGGCCCTTAGCATACAATTCTTTTGCTTTAGCTGCATCGAAAGCCGGTTGCGTGTCGCCAGCCGTCTTACGGAATTCGTTGTTGTTGCCGTCTTGCGTACCAACTGGAACGAGACCGGTGGAAGGAACGGAACCATTCTTCAGAACGATGTCAACATGAGCTTGGCGGTCGATCGCCATGTTCAGTGCTTGACGGATGTTCTTGTTGGCGAGGAACGGAGCTTTCTTTTGTTCCAGCATCAGGTAAGCGTTCGTCAGCTCGCGCTTGACTTGCTCTTCCGGCTTGCCTTTGTACTTTTGAACAAAGTCGCCGCCGAGGTCGGTCAGGTCAGCTTGCTTCGTTTCGAACAGGTTGACAGCCGTTGCACGGTCTTTTACAACCGTTACCGTGAACTTGTCGAGCTTCACGTTTGCTGCATCCCAGTACTTTTCATTCTTGACGAAGGTCAGGGATTGCTCGTGCTTCCATTCTTTCAGAACGAACGGACCAGCACCGATAACCTTGTTCGGGTCTTTGCCGTATTCGTCGCCAGCGGATTCAACCAGCGTTTGGTTTTGCGGGAAGAACAGCGGGAAGGTGAGTTGAGCCGTGAAGAAGGCGATCGGTTTTTCCAGCGTAATTTCCAGCGTCTTCTCGTCGAGAGCTTTTACGCCCATTGCGTCCTTGGCCTTTTGAATTTCATCGGCCGTCTTCGCATTGTGGACTGCAGCGCCGCCCTTGATCCATTCGATCATGAAGGAGTAGAGAGCCTTCGTGTTCGGGTCAACGGTACGCTTGTAAGCATCAACAAAGTTTTGAGCCGTCAGCGGAGATCCGTCCGAGAAGGTCAGGCCGTCGCGGAGCTTGATCGTATAGGTCAGGCCGTCAGCGGAGATCGTCGGCAGTTCAGCGGCGAGAGCCGGCTGAGCCTTGCCGTCTTGGTCCAGACGATACAGACCTTCGTTCAGAGCGTTGATCATGGTGAAAGCAGCATTCGTGGTTGCTTTCGAGCTATCCAGATCGGGCGGCTCTGCGGAGAACAAGATGTTAATCGACTTGCTTCCTGCGGCAGGAGCGGTGCTCGACTTGCTCGGATTCTCGGAAGGCGATGCCCCTTCATCCTTCTTGCTGCTGCATCCGGCGAATGCCCCACCGATCAAGGTGACAGCAACGGCGGTAGTAAGTACCTTGTTGATCTTCATAAAATGCCTCCCCAATCCAATATGCTTTCTCTGTACAAAACTACTTGCAGGCGAGCCCGGCCATTTCGAAGCCTTCTGTAGATTCTATGAAACAAAACCGCCTGTTTTCATTTGCAACTTGTTACCCATTATACAACCAGTGGTTAATAAAATCTACAGGGTGTTTCGAACGATAATTCTAATACCCCCTTTAAAAAACATTTATGATAACTCCGCGTGTAAGCTTTACCTCGATAATACAGCACCGTGGCAAGCCTTCCTCATCTAAAGGGCTGTCACCATCCGCACAAGCCATTCCGTGAGCGGGAGCGGCAATGACTTTTCCCTAGCTTTCTCAAGGATGGAACCATTTATCCAAGCGATCTCTGTCTCGTTTCCCTTCTCCACATCCTGAAGCATAGAGGAATGATTGGAGGAAGTATCCTGGCATACTTGGATAAGAGTCTCCCACAAATCGGGTGATGTCGGGATTCCGTGGGCTACGGCCGTCTGCAGACCTTCTTGATACAGTTCCCGCATGAGCTCCCTGCGATCCTCTCTCTCCAGCAGCTTGCCGTTGGGTAGTCTCCAGATAGCCGTTAAGGGATTGATAACCGAATTCACCAGAAGCTTGTCCCATACGGCCGTCCAGATATCGTCTCGCAGCCTCCATTTCAATCCCGCTTCCGAAAACAACGGGTAGCGTTCATCAGCAAGCGGCGTCTCTTGTGGAAGAAAAGCCTGAGCCGGGTAGGCCCTTCCGACCTGAGTCAATCCCCTACCCGTATGCACAACCTTATTTAGAGACTGTCGGCGCGCACCTTCCGTCGTAACCGCCAGCCAGATGCGTTCTTCTGGGAGGAAGGCTCGAAGCTTATCCGCGTGCCCGATCCCGTTTTGGAAGCAGAGCACCTGCGTCCTCTCCCCGAGCTGTCCTGCCAATCCTCGGAGCAAGTCGTCTTGTATATCCTTTTGTTTTACCGTCAGGAAGATCCAATCCGGAGCAGTCGTATCATCGAGGACTTCTCCTTCAAAAACAGCCGCTTCGATATAATGGAGAGACTCCTTTGCTGACTGATCCGTGAGGACAAGCCCTGTGCTGCGGATAAGAGAAGCTTGCTCCTCGGTACGAACCAATAGTTTCAACGGGCCGTATGCTTCGAGCTTTGCAGCGAGCAGCATCCCGATGGAGCCCCCTCCGATGATATGAAGACGCACCGGTCATTCCTCCTTCCATGAGTCCCTTCTATTATATAGAAGAAACGCGCAAAAAAAAGATGAAGAACATTCCACTCGGCCTCAGCCGCCACGGAAATCTTCATCTTTTTTCGAGAAGACTAGCTATTCAATTCGTTCGAGGTTTCCATTGGCATCCATCTTGAAGCGCGATTTGGACTCCTCATCCTCTTCGGTGAGAAAGGCCAGCTTCCGCGCGCGATCCATGATTTGCAGCAAGGCTTTGTAGTCATCGTTCACGACCCGGTAGTCGGTTTCCGCGTGATTGACCTGCTTGCCCAATCGCTCATTCTCGTCCCGGAGCCTTCGGAGCTCTTCGCGATTCATGATCACCTCGCGTTCCAATAGCTTGGTCTGGCGAGTAAGCTCCTGAAACGCTCCTTTTAAATGTCTCAGGTAACGGATGACCGAGTCGATCGAAATGCCTTCTTCTCCATATTCCTCCCCTTTGCCAAGCATAGGCTCGGGCGTCTCTTGCGGGAGAACGGTACTGAGTGCCTGAACCGTAACGGCTGATGCCGTTTTTTTGCCGTGGGATCTCTTTTGGCGCTGAGCCTTGGCAATCTGAATTGCAGCCTCGTATTTCTTGCGCACAAAGCTGTTCCAACGGAAGCCGCAAGCGGCGGCTGTGCGGCCGATCCGCTCTCCGACTTCTTCAAAAGCCATAAGCTGGGTGCTGCCTTCCCGAATATGACGAAGGGTAACTTCGGCGAGGATCAGATCATCTTCATCCGTCCAAGCGTCCTGTCTGATTGCTGACATGCGAATTCCTCCTACATGGTTATAATAGCCTTCCGCAACCGATGGACGGGCGATGAGCTGCTGCTGCAAAAAACCCTTTCTCATGGCCGGATGAGGCGAAACTCTGCCGTTTGTTTATCTTTATGCCCATGGTAGAGTTCATAGAATCTATTTGTTACTATTCGGTATTCCCCATTTTCCCCGCTCTCATACGTGACATGAATGGATGAGTCTTCTAAACCACGCTGCCCGTTCTTTTGAATTTTTAAATCCAGCCTGTAACTATGGTATAATGAAGATCGTCTGTTTAAAGAAGACCCGAAGAAGGGTAACCACATCATAAAAGAGATAAGGGGAATCCTTGCCATATGAAGACTGTAAAAGGCGGATACGCCGTAACCGCAGCCATTCTTGCTCTCTCCCTCGCAGCCGTCGGCTGCACGAAGCCTCCCAAATGGAAGGACGACCTTGACGCCGCCCTGGCCAAGCAAGCAGAGGTCAAGCAATATGCCTTCACCGGTGAAACGGACCTGGATATCGGCTTACCCGCTCCGCCGTCTGGAGCGAATGCCGCCACCACGACCCTCGTTTCCCTGTTCAGCAAGAGCCAGATCAGTTGGACCGGGCTTTCTTCCTCCGAGCCTAAGCGTCTGGAAGCCGATTATAAGCTAACGCCCGGCGGTTCTTCCGCCTCTACCTCCTTTACGCTGCCGGTCATCCTAACGGAGGGCAAGCTGTATATGAGTATCCCTCTCCTGAACAAGGAGGGAGAGTATTTCTCCTTTGAAACGGCCAAGCCGTCCACGTCTGGAAGCGGAGCAGCCTCCGCACTGCCCGTGGATGGGCTCAGCAACGTGAACAAAGCGCTGTCCGATTCCTTGCGGCAGCTCCTTCAGGATTTTGATGCCAAATGGTTCAAGAAGGACAAAGAAGCGGAGGAGCTTCCCGATGGCAAGAGCGGAACCGTCCTTCGCATGTCCATTACCGAAAGCAACCGGGATGCCATCACCGAGAAGATCAAAACAAAGCTCCCTGCTGTGATTGACGTCTGGAAAACCGATGGGATTCTCACCACCGCGCAGGCAGATGCCTTGAAAAAAGGGGTGTCCGGCACCTGGAAGCTAACCAGCGGCGAGCTGGCCTTCACCTTGGATGAAGAGGGTTTTATCCGCAAGGAAACCGTGAAAATCAATTATCAGCCTGCTGACGGGACCGATCGTCACATTTCGTACACCCAAGCCTTCAACGGCATCAACCAGCCCCCTGCTTTCCAGAAAGAGACCCCGAAGAACGTAAAGCCGTTTGAGGATGTTCTTAAGCTGCTTCAAAATTCCTCCGCCAAGTAAAATACAGGACGGAAAAGCGGCAGTCCGCACGGATCATTCCGTCGGACTGCCGCTTTCTGTATAGCCGGCTTGGGAGGTCTCCAGCGGGAGAAAAGGTCTGTTCTCCTCTGCTCGTTCGTATTATAGTGAGAGAGACAAGTGCCAGGAGGGGAAGTCATGAAACGATTGGCCCGGCTGCTCTTTGCGGCTTATCTCGCATTGTTTCTAACCGTAAGCGGAGCGGCAGCCGTGCATGCGGAGCTGGATGTCGATGGGATGAGAGAGCTCCTGCAAAAAAGCCTCACGGTCACCGAGATCGACACCGAAATCAGTCGGATCGAACAAGAGCAGGGGAACGTCAAAGCGTCCATTGTAACAGCCGAAGAGCAGATGAAGGTGCAGGAGAAACAAGTCGATCGTTCCCGGGAGAGGCTGGGACGCGTTTTGAGGGCCTATTACAAGGGCGAGCGGGAGTCCCTTTGGCTGCTCATTTTCCGGGCAAAATCCTTTTCCCAGATGCTCTCCTTCTATGATTACTTGAGCTATCTATACCGCAATGATAAATTAGCCTTTACCCAATACCGCGATGAATACAATCGGTTAATGGATGCTCATCAAAAGCTAGCCCTGGTCCAACTGGAGCTGGAAAACCTGAAGACGGAATTTATCCATCAGAAGGAACGGCTGCTGGCCTTGCAGAATGAGATCGACCGGAGGCTGGAGGATCATCCTGAGGCCGCCGAAGTGCTGGCTCGGGAAATGAATGCGGTGCAAACCCGATGGAAGGAGCAGGGCCTTCCCCTCTTCCAGCGGTACTTTAGCTCCATGTCCGAAGCCATGCAGAAGCTTCCGAACCGAATTGTAAGCGACAAGGAAAAACGATTTATCAAGGGGACAACGTTAAGCATTTCGGACCAAGACTTAACCAAGCTTCTCTTGGAAGAGAAGCCGGATCTCAAAGACTTGACGCTTCATTTCATGCAGGGGATGTTCCAGGCGGAAGGAGAAGCAGAGAATTTGAAGGCCACCATCACCGGCCATTATACGGTGGAAGAAGACCCGAACCGCCTGCAGTTCCACGTCGACAAGCTGGAGTTCGACGGCTTCGTCCTGGATGAAACTACGCGACGTCAGCTCCAAGAGAAGTACGACCTCAGCTTCATGCCCGGGCTTGTGCTCCCCATGCTGCATGCCAAAGAGGTTGCCATTGAACAAGGGACGATGACCATCAAATTTCAGATCAAATTCTAAAACAGGCTCCAATCCCACCTTTGCCGTGGGATTGGAGCCTATTCGTTGTTTGTCGTTTCAGCTTAATGCAGGGGCTGAACCGTCTCGAAACGTCTGGACAGCGCGCTCCCTCAGCGGGTCGGGCTCTCCAGCGGGTTGGAGAGCTGTTTGATGAACTCCTCATAGACCAGCTTCCCCTGAGACAATTCATCAACCAAACGCATGACGCTTTGGGAATGTGCAGCTGAATCCATGGTGAAGGGAAGCGCCCTGCCTTCCTGCACAAGCCAGGTGTACGACATGTACTTCTCGTCCATCATCAAGGGGGTGGAAGAATAGCTGCTGAGCAATACCGGAAGCATGCTCGTTTCCGTCCATTCCTTCTTCTCCGCCTCCGCACCGGTGACCGACTTGATCCATTCCATGGCGATCACGGAATTTACGGTGTGCGAGGACAACGAGTAACTGCGGCCCTTCAACCAGGACCCTGTGCCGGTCTTGGCTCCCCCCGGCATCGGCAGGCTGGCCAATTCCACGCCGGTTAACGAGTGTCGTCGGTATTCCGACACCGTCGTGACCATGGCGGCAAGCTTGCCATCCGCGAGCAGTTGCCAGGGGTCCCAGGACTCGGAGGGGGTCGGGAAATTCGCCTTAAGCAGCGCGGGGTCCCACTCTTCCTTTTGGGGCAGAAGAAAAGTTTTGAGTGCGGCTTGAACGGCAGGCTCCTTCGCGTTTAAGAACGGGTTCGAGCCCTCCGGTATCTCACTTGGAAAGGCTGTATAAACGGACAAAAATGCCATATAATCGCTCGGGTTGAAATAGATGCCGTACCTGCCATCAGCCGGAGCCAACAGCTTGCGGTTCCACTCGATCAGCTCGGCAGATGTGGAGGGTGCCTTTTTCCATCCATTCTCTTCGGCTGTCTTGCGATTCCAAACGAGGATGTAAGGGTCTATGTCTTTGGGCACGCCCCAGAGGTACCCGTTCCATTTCACTTGATCCAGAACAACAGGCAAATACTGGGACTGTCTATCGGTTGTGAAGTATTCGCTGACCGGATACAAGAAACCGAGAGCAGCAAACTCCTGCACCCATCCATTGTCGAGAAGCATCACGTCCGGGCCTGTCCCGAATTGACCGGCTTTTTTCCAAGCCGTGTATCGTTCACTGGATGAGAGATTCTCCAGCTTAACCGAGACATTGTTGTGGCTCTTCAGGAACTCCGCATTCAAGGCTTGAAGGGACTTCCACTCTGCTTCGCCGAGCGAAACAGAGACGTGAAGAGTGATCGCTGCGTTACCGGCATCATTCTGTCCTTGGGCCACGATTCCTTCCTCTTCGGTTCCGGACGGCTTAACCTGCCGCTTCTCCTTGGCCCCCGAAAAGGGAAGCATGACGAGGAGCATGAACCCGACGATGATGCTCAGAATCCAGAAGCCTTTGCGTTTAGTCAATCGAAAGCTCTCCTTTGCCGCTTACGATTCCGCCCTTTTTTCTAGTCTCTATTTCCTATATCATAGCAGAATTTATCCCATTTGGGGCAAGAAGTATCGGAAACGCTTTCAAATCGACACAAAAAGGCCTCCCTCATCCGCCCTGAGGCCGATAAGGAAGACCGAACGCCTTAGGAACCGTTGGTTTGCTACAGCAAATCCGCGGCCAACTGCGCAAGGTTTGAACGCTCACCCTTTTCCAGGGTAATATGCCCGCTGATGGATTCCCGCTTAAAGCGCTCCACGACATGGGTAAGGCCGTTGCTTGTCGCATCCAGGTATGGATGGTCAATCTGGGCCGGATCGCCGACCAGGACGATCTTGCTCCCCTCGCCTACCCGCGAAACGATCGTCTTCACCTCGTGCCGGGACAGGTTCTGCGCCTCGTCGATGATGATGAATTGACCGGGAATGGAGCGGCCCCGGATATACGTGAGCGCTTCAACCTGAATGCTGCCAAGACCCGCCAGGATTTTGTCGATGTCTCCTGCTTTCTTCGTATCAAAGAGAAATTCCAGGTTATCGTAGATCGGCTGCATCCACGGGCGCAGCTTTTCGTCCTTTTCCCCGGGAAGATAGCCGATATCCTTGCCCATCGGGACGACGGGCCGGGCGATCAGGAGCTTCTTGTACTTGTGCTCATCCTCGGTTTTGAGCAAGCCCGCTGCAAGCGTAAGCAGCGTCTTTCCGGTGCCCGCCTTCCCCGTCATGGTGACAAGCGGAATGTCGTCGTTCAAGAGCAGCTCCAGCGCCATCCGCTGCTGGGCATTCCGAGCGCCGATTCCCCAAACGGACTCGTTGCTCAGGTAGAGCGGCTCCAGCTTCTTGCCCTCGCGATCCACCTTGAGAAGGGCAGACTTCGTGGTGCCAAGTTCGTCTCTCAGGATGACGAATTCGTTCGGATTCAACGGGGTTCGTAAGCCCAGAGACGACACAGACAGCTTGCGAAACGAGTAGAATTCATCGATCACGGACGGATGAACCTGAAGGGTTACGCTCCCGGTGTAGAATTCCGAGGCATCGGATACCGGATGATCCGACAAGTAATCCTCCGATCGGATCCCGAGCACATCCGCCTTCACCCGTACCAAGGTATCCTTGCTGACGAGTATAACAGGGCGCGGTTCGGTCTTATCCTTTTCCTCCAAGTGGTAATTCAAGGCGACAGCCAGGATCAGATTGTCGTTGTTCAGCTCTCCAAACGTATCCTGAAGCTTCTGAAAGCTCTTATGATTCAGTTCGACCTTGAGTCGCCCTCCCTGCTCGAGGTCCACTCCGTCGTGGAGCTGACCATCGGAGCGCAGGCTGTCGAGTGCTCGTGAAACCCGGCGGGCGTTGCGGCCGATCTCGTCAGCCAGCCGTTTTTTGGAGTCGATCTCCTGGAGCACCACAGCGGGGATGATCACTTCGTTTTCTTCAAAGGCGAACAGCGCATTCGGATCATGAAGCAGCACGTTGGTGTCCAAAATGAATATTTTCTTCATGGTGACCACTCCCGTCTCTTGTCGCAGATTGCGATTCCCGCTTGGTACATAGTTGTGGAGTTCCCCGGTCAGACTATAGGGAGACCTCGAGCGTTGGATCCAGGTACGCTCAAGCACTTACCAAAGGGGGAAGATCGCTATGAGAGCAAAATCTGCTCCGTTCCTGATTGCACTGGCGC
Organism: Gorillibacterium sp. CAU 1737; assembly: GCF_039888655.1. Classification (NCBI taxonomy): domain Bacteria; kingdom Bacillati; phylum Bacillota; class Bacilli; order Caryophanales; family Paenibacillaceae; genus Gorillibacterium; species Gorillibacterium sp. CAU 1737. Next base: position 92,803 of record NZ_JBDQQO010000010.1, on the reverse strand, counting down.
TGATCGTCACCGTCTCCTCCGCCTGCACGGCACCGGCCAAACAGCAGGGCATGCGAGCGAAGAACAACATGGAGCAAGCCGGTGAACACGCCGGAAGAACCTTGCCCTATTCCCTACCCGACACGGCGAACAACCATCCGCTCCGAAATGCCAAAGCCACTCACCTCGCCGATATCGCCAAAAGCGTCCCCAGCGTACAGAATGCCTATTGCCTGACCCTTGGCAATACGGCCATTGTGGGCATCGACGTGCCCGCAAATCTGGAGCGCTCCCGAATCGACACCATCAAGTATACCGTCGCAGAAGCCCTCAAGAAGGACCCGGACGGAGCGAGTGCTCTGGTCACTGCCGATCTGGATCTGAACCAAACCATTCGCGATATTAGCGTGAAGGTGCAAAACGGTCACCCCATCGCCGCCTTTACCGATGAACTGGGCGATATCCTCGGAAGGCTGATTCCCCAGCTTCCACAGGATACGAACTCCCAGGACGAAGCCACGAGTGAGCTTCCCAATCCGTCAGGGGAAGCGAAGGGCAAAGGTGCCACCGAGCTTCGAGGAACCTCGAAGGGACCCGGAAGCGACTAAAGAGACGAATGCCGTGCCCCGAGCTGAAAGCCAACTCCTAAGGACAAAAAAAGCCTGGCTCAAGTGAGCTAGGCTTTTTCATGATGACGCCAACAGGCGCAGGAAGGTCGTCCTGCGTGCGGGCGGGTGCTGCATCCTTAGGAGCGCAAAGAGGCGTCTGGCGAGCGGTTCCGTACAACAGCAGCTCCCGGCTGGCATGCTCCGCAACAAACGCGGCTTCAGCCTGAGATGCTTGCGGAAGCAGTTCCTCTTGCTTCGTGTGCACGGTCTTCCGATCCGCCATAGGCTGTTCTTCCTCCTTGCGGCGACGAAGTGATCTTACGCCCTCAGTATACCACAGAGCCGGGGGACGAACCACCCGGCCAATCGCGGATGCTTATACATATGCCGAGATCAGACGCCGCATTACGGAGCAGGTGTATAGGTAACGGTGTAAAGGATTTCAGTTGACTTGCCGTACTTGTTGCTGGCGACTATTTTGAACGTATTCGTTCCTTCCTTCAGCTTTACGCTCATCGAATCCGAATACAAGGAGACTTGCTTGTCATCGATATAGATTTTGGGATAGGAATCGTTAACGTCGGACACAGTCCAGCTAACCGTGATCGTGTCCGACGTGGTTGTTTCCGGTGCGTGAACCAAGGTAAGGGTCGGGGCCGAAGGAGTGAATGTAATCGTCTTTATAACCTCGGCTGTTTTACCAAGCTTGTTCACGCTTCGTACCGTGATCGTGTTGGGTCCAGGCACCAGAGAAAGGGTTGTATTATCCGAATACCCTTGTTTCTTCTCATTCACATATACCGTTGGGTAGGAATCATTCGCGTCACTAACCGTCCATGATACGGTGACAGAATCCTTCTCCGTCATTTCCGGAAGCTCGCCAACCGTTAGCGTAGACTTTTCTGGATTAAACGTGATGGTTTTGATCACTTGCGAGGTCTTGCCCAAGCTGTTTGTTGCTTTCACGACGATCTGGTTCAAGCCCTCTTTCAGCATCACCGTCTTGCTCTCGCCGTATTGTTTCTCTTCATTTACATATACCGTCGGGTAGGAGTCGTTCTTGTCCTGAGCCCTCCATCGGATGGTCACCGTTTCCTTGTCGGTTGTTTCCGGAATGCTGTCCACCGTCAAAACAGGACCCCCACTTGAGAACAATACATGCTTGACTACTTCTGTCATTTTGCCGGAGGAGTTCTCTGCTCGCACCGTGATGATATTGTCCCCTTCGTTAAGCTCTACACTCGCAGAAGTCCCCCACTGTTTCATTCCGTTGAGATAGACAACCGGGAAGGAGTCGTTTGAATCCTTCACCGTCCATGAGACCGTGATTGTTTTTTTGTCTGTCTGATCCGGAACACCCTTTACGTCCAAACTAGGCGCTCCTTTTTCAAATACAACCTTTTTGGTGACGGTTTGGGTCTTGCCTCCCGGCATCCGAGCAACGACCGTATACGTATAAGTGCCTTCTTCCTCGAGTTTAACGGCCCACCGGAATTGCCCTTGCACAACCTCCACCGATTGATTGTTGATGGATACGCTGGCTCCCTTTGTCACATCGCCGGTAACGTAGAAAGTGGGGGTGCCTGTTTTCTCAGGCGCTGCAACGTTCAATTCCAGGGAAGCTTGGCTATCGCCGGAAGCCCCCTTTAGAACCCGATAAATCAAGGCAGCCGCTTCGGCACGGGTGACCGGGTTTTTCGGTCTAAGCTTGCCATCCTCATAGCCGTTCATAAGCTTCTTCTCAACTGCAATCGCCATATACGTCTGCAAGTTGGGAGAAACGTCGTTCCCGTCATAGTAACGGTTCAAAATGTCGGAATTTTGAAGATCATCCGGCTGGTAGTTCATGGTTTTAACCAAGGCGACCGCAACATCCTCGCGGCTTGCTTTTGCGGTGGGATCAAAGAATGCTTTGCCGGTTGGAGGATAGTACCCCGTCAAGAAATCTTTCGCCGCCTCGATTGCCGGGAAAGACCAGCGGGACGGAGCTACATCACGAAAGGTTTGGACATCATCGCTTGGTAGATCAAGGTAAAAGGCCAGCGTGATCAATTGCGCAAACTGCTCCCGCGTAACAGGTTCTGCCGGCTTGAATGTACGATCCTCGAAGCCTTTGACAACCCCAAGCTGGACAAGGCTGTTAATGGCATCGTGCGCCCAGTAAGTACCGTCCACATCCTTAAAGTCTGACGCCTCCTTGGCGTACACTTGAGTTGGAACCAGTAATGCGATCACCAAAAGAAGCATTAGGAATTTCGACTTGCTCATATTGTCCCCTCCTATTTCCTCAACAGGGACTATCTTACTACGGAATGTCATACTCGTCGAGGTCGAATTCCGGCAGAGTATCACGGCTTGGTGGAATAGGAAACCAAAAGAAAAAACCGTTCCCTTAAATAGGAACGGTTTACCTTTTTTCATTACAATACAGATTTACGCCTCCGCCATCTTGCGATGCTTCTCGGAACGCGCGCGTTCGTTCTTGTCGAGGACTTTCTTACGCATCCGGATCGTCTTCGGCGTGATTTCACATAGTTCGTCGTCGTTCAGGTACTCCAGGGCTTGCTCCAGGGAGTACAGGCGCGGCACTTTCATGGTGACGGTGCCTTCCTTGGTCGCGGAACGAACGTTGGTCAATTGCTTTTCCTTGCAGATGTTGACGATGATGTCGTTGTCACGAGTATGCTCGCCGACGATCATGCCTTCATACACTTCCGTACCCGGCTGCATGAACAGGATGCCGCGATCCTCTACAGAGAGCATTCCGTAGAGCGTCGAAACCCCGGCTTCACTCGAAACGAGAACACCTTGGTGACGCCCGCCGACATTGCCGCCCAGGAACGGCCCGTAGCTGTCGAAGGCATGGTTCATGATACCATAACCGCGCGTCAGCGTCAGGAAGTGCGTACGGTAGCCGATCAGGCCGCGCGCCGGAATCAAGAATTCTAGACGAACCTGGCCATTGCCGTTGTTGATCATGTTGACCATTTCGGCCTTGCGGGAGCCGAGGCTCTCCATGACGTTGCCCATGCTCTCTTCCGGAACATCGATGATGAGGCGTTCAATGGGCTCCATCTTTTGACCGTCGATCACCTTGACGATGACTTCCGGCTTCGATACTTGCATTTCGTAGCCTTCGCGACGCATGTTCTCGATGAGAATGCCAAGGTGAAGCTCGCCGCGACCTGATACGGTGAAGACATCCGGGCTGTCTGTCTCTTCCACGCGCAGGCTGACGTCCGTCTCGAGCTCACTCAGAAGACGTTCGCGCAGCTTCCGTGAGGTGATCCATTTGCCTTCGCGGCCCGCGAACGGGCTATTGTTGACGAGGAAGGTCATCTGCATCGTCGGCTCGTCGATCTTGAGCACCGGCAGAGCCTCCGGATTGGCCGGATCAGCGATGGTCTCCCCGATGTTGATATCCTTGATACCGGAGATGGCGACGATGTCGCCGGCAACCGCATCCTCGATCTCGACGCGCTTCAGGCCTTGGAAGCCCAGCAGCTTGTCGATCCGCGCCTGCTTGATTCCGCCTTCGCGGGTCATGACGGCGACGGTTTGTCCTTGCTTGACGGTACCGCGGTTGATCCGGCCGATCGCGATGCGGCCTTGGTACTCGTTGTAATCCATCAGGGTAACAAGGAATTGCAGCGGCTCATCCGGATTTTCGTTCGGATGGGGAATGTGCTGCAGGATCGTTTCATACAGGGCTTCCATGTTCGGGCCTTGCTCATCAGCGTTCAGGCTCGATGTGCCCTGCAGAGCGGAAGCATAAACAACCGGGAACTCCAGCTGCTCATCATTGGCCTCCAGCTCGATAAACAGGTCCAGTACCTCGTCTACCACTTCGGCCGGACGGGCGTTCGGACGGTCGATCTTGTTGACGACCACGATCGGCTTCAGCTTTTGCTCCAACGCCTTGCGGAGAACGAACTTCGTCTGCGGCATACAGCCTTCGAAGGCATCGACCACGAGCAGAACGCCGTCGACCATCTTCATGATCCGTTCCACTTCGCCGCCGAAGTCGGCGTGTCCCGGGGTATCGACGATATTAATCAAATTGCCTTTATAGTGAATGGCGGTATTTTTTGCAAGAATCGTGATGCCTCTCTCCCGTTCCAGATCGTTCGAATCGAGAGCCCTCTCCTGCACCTGCTCGTTTTCGCGAAACGTACCCGATTGCTGAAGCAGCTTATCGACGAGAGTGGTTTTCCCGTGGTCAACGTGTGCGATAATTGCGATATTGCGGATGGTGTCCCTTGCTTGCATAAGATGGTTGATCCTTTCTGGGTTGAGAATGGCCACAAAAGAAGCGCCGGTATCATCCGACGCTGAACATTACACTATATTTTACATCAGGAATTATGAAAATGCAATGAAAAAGAAAAACCTCAACGCTTGCGCGCGCGGTACACCACGAGGAAGATCGCGGCAGCCAGCAGGACAAAGCAGAACAGAATTATATTTGTGCTGAGAATCGATAGGATGAGGCAGATCCCGGAGAAAGCGGCTAGCAAAAGGGAAACCGGCTGCGCTCGATCCCAGCCCAGCCCGCGCCCGTAGGTCGACCACTCATAAAGCCCCACGGCGATACCCAATGGGAACAACGGCCAAAGCACACGCAGGATATCCCAGCCAAAGAGCGTACACAAGACAAACAAAACCCCATATACGACGATCATCCCCGCAGGAAGCAGAACCGCGGCGATCCATTTGCCTCGGTAATACCCGTAGTGCAGCCAGACCCCGAAGCCGAGGAACAGAAAAGGCCACAGGATGCGGAACAAAAACCCAATTACCCCCAGCTTGCCGAGCACCAAAATCAGGACGATGGCAAGCAGGGTTATGGCAGCAGGCCATTTGGCGTTTCTCATGAAAGTATCCTCCAATATGACGGTCCTTCCCGCATTCGAAACTGGAAGGGCAGCTTGTCTCTCTTCTTCCAGTTTAATCGAAAATTCCGGGAAAGGCCAGAACCCCGCCTTCACAAGACGGGGTTCCTTTACGCCGCTGGTTCGCGGTGAGCGTGTTTCATGGCCCACCCGAGGGCGACCACCAAAGCGGCCAGCAGGTAGGGTAGATAGGGAAGAAGCCCGAAGGCGGGCAGCTTCTGGGTCAAGGCCTTGTCCGCCAGGATCATGTCTCCCGCCGTATACCCCAGGATGGCCGCCCCCATGTACACAAGCAGCGGCATCTGCTCCAGCAGCTTCATCACGAGTGAGCTTCCCCAGACGATGAGCGGAATGCTGATCCCGATTCCAAGCAGAATTACCTTGAAGTTCCCGTCAGCTGCAGCCGCTACCGCCAATACATTGTCCAGGCTCATGACGAAATCCGCTGCGATGATGGTCACCACGGCTTTGCCCAGGGTCCCCGCTTCTTTGACTCGTCCCTCTTTGCCTTCGTCGGCCAGCAGCTTCACGGCGATTATGAGCAAGAGAAGCGCTCCTGCCGTCTTGATAAACGGAAATTGCAAGAAGGTCACGGCCACGGCCGTTAGAATGAGCCGCAACCCCACTGCACCGGCCGCGCCCCACCAGACTGCCCTCTTTTGCTGCTTGGCAGGCAGATTTTTACTTGCCATGGCGATTACGATCGCGTTGTCACCGCTGAGCACGATATTGATCAGCAGGATCTGCAGGAACAGCATGATCCAGTCTGCCAGCATGACTCGCCTCCCTTCCACTCGCTTATGGCAGCAAGCTTCAAGATTGGAAAGGAGGGTCCAGGGCGGAAGGAGCCGGACAACTCCCTTTCCCTAGTTGGTTTATTCGGTTTTGGCTAAAAATATTCGTCGAACTTGTCTTCCTCCTGCTCCCGGATATAGAGAGCTTCGGTTTGCTCGACGGCCTGCTGCTCCAGCTCCGGAAGGAAAAAGAAGCTCTTCTCCATCCGTTCGACCACCTTCAGGTTGGGGTTCGTCGCAGGAGATTTCGGCACGAACAGCGTACAGCAGTCTTCATACGGGAGAATGGAGATGTCGTAGGTATCGATGGCTTGCGCCTGCCCGATGATCTCCTGCTTGTCCATCATCACAAGCGGCCGCAGAATCGGCAGCCGGATGCCGTCGCCAATGACCTGCATGCTGGTAAGCGTCTGGCTCGCCACTTGCCCCAGGCTCTCTCCCGTTACAAGCGCATTCGCCTTCCGCCCGGAGGCGAGCTGCTCCGCTATGCGCAGCATCGAACGCCTCATGAGGGTGATGAGCAGATTCTCGCAATTGCTTTGGTTCAACCGGGTTTGGATTTCTGTAAAAGGAACCATGTGCAGCACGATGCGATCCGGCGTATAGCGAGCCAGCTTGCGCGTCAAATCGATCACCTTTTGCTGCGCTCGTTCACTCGTGTAGGGGTAGCTGTGAAAATGCACCCCTTCGATCTCCAGCCCGCGGCGCATTGAATGCCAACCGGCAACCGGACTGTCAATCCCGCCGGAAAGCATGAGCAGAGCCTTGCCATTAGACCCGACCGGGTAACCCCCGGTTCCGGGAAGGATCTCTGAGAACAGATAGACCTCGTGCTGTCGGATGTCAATTCGAAGCTCTAGCTCTGGCTGATGCACGTCTACCTGAAGCGTTCCTTCCGCCTGTCGAAGAATAGCCCCTCCGATCAGATGCGCCAGCTCATGAGAATTGTGGGGAAAGGCTTTATTTGCCCGCTTCACCGATACCTTGAACGTACGAGGAGCAGGCTCCGCTCCGCGAACCCATTCGATGGCCCGGCGACGGATGTCCTCCAGATCAAGACGAGCTTTCACAGCCGGACTGTAGGAGCTAAGCCCGAATACGCGGTTCAACCCTGCGGCTAACTCCGCATAAGGCTCCCCGTTCAGAATGATATAAACCCGGCCGAATTCCTCGCGCAGGGTGGCTTTCGGGTAATGTTGAATTAGATTGGCAATTTGCTCCATCATGCGGCGTTCAAAACGGCGGCGGTTTCGCCCCTTCAAGGTCAACTCGCCGAGCCGGACGATGATGGCTTCCGGATGTTGCATAGTCACTTCTTCCCTCCGATAGGCATTGTTCATTCGTTACGCTTGCTCCAGCATGGAAAGGACGGCACCCAGCTCTTGAGCCATGCGATCCATGTCTTCCAGCGATTGATCGGCCGAGTAGCTGATTCGTAAGCCGGCGGCCGCCCTCTCTCGCGGAAATCCCATCGCCAGAAGCACCCGACTGGGCTCGACTTGGTCTGAAGAGCAGGCGGAACGAGTGGAAATGAAAATCCCCCGCTTCTCCAAGGCATGGATCACGACTTCGGGTCGAAAACCCGGAGCGGTCAGATGAACGAGCTGCGGGGCGTACCCTTCATCTTCGGCCGTCATTTCAGCGGGAGTGGTGAGGTGAACTCCCGGGATCAAAGCCAGTTGATCCGTCAGGCGCTTTCGCAAGGTGAGCAGCTTGGCAGCGACCTGCTCTCGCTCTTCTTCCGCAAGACGGCACGCTTTCGCCATGCCCACCAAGAGCGGAACATTCTCCGTGCCGGAGCGGAGTCCTCTTTCCTGACCTCCCCCGGAAACAAGCGGAAGCAGGGCAACCTCTTCGCGGCAATAAAGCGCTCCAACTCCCTTCGGACCGCCAAATTTGTGAGCCGACAGGGTGAGCAGATCCGCATTTCGAACCACCCGCTTGCAATCGAGTTTTCCAAAGGCTTGTATCGCATCAATATGAAAAAGCGTCTTCGGCCTCTTCTTCAGCAGTTCGGCTATGGCTTCTACCGGCTGAACCCGTCCCATCTCATTATTCACGTACATGAGACTGACCAGAATCGTATCCTCTCGAAGCGCTGCTTCTACGTCCGCGAGCCTTACTTGTCCTGTGGAATCCACCGGGAGGTAAGTTACGTCAAAGCCCAAGTCCTCCAACTGCCGGTAAGCTTCGTAGACGGAAGCATGCTCCAACACACTCGTGATCAGGTGATTTCCCCGCTTCCGATAAGCAAGAGCCGCCCCCTTGATCGCCAAATTATTCGCCTCGGACCCGCTGCCGGTAAACAGGACCTCCGAGGGCTTGCAGCCGAGCGTCCGGGCCACAACCGTCCGCGCCTTCGTCACGAGCTCTTCGGCCTCTTTCCCTAGTCGATGCAGGGAGGATGGATTGCCGTAATGGCGGGTCATCACGTCAGTCACCGTCTGGATGACCTCGGGCCGGACAGGCGAAGTTGCACAATAGTCGAGATATAGCATATCCGTTTCCCTCCAAAAAAAAGAAAAAGATCAAAACTGATCTTTTCTTTCCTTGTCTAGCGTCAATTAACGAATGCAAAACGAGGCCTGCCCCTGAGGAACTAAGCCTCGTACAGTGATTTCTTACCCAACACACGAGTGACATAAGCTTGGGTCTCTTGAGGAAGCGAACGGTACTTGGCCGTCAGCTCCGACCGGTTCGTAATGCCAAGCTGCTCCAGCCTTCCGGGGCCGGCGTTGTAAGCAGCAAGCGCCATCGCCTCATCTCCGCCGTATCGACGGAGCAGATCCCCGAGGAATCTCGTTCCTCCGTGAATGTTTTGCTCGGCATCAAAGGAATCCGTCACGCCAAGACCGCGTGCGGTCGCATCCATGAGCTGCATAAGCCCCTTCGCCCCTGCACGGGATACCGCGTAAGGCTGGAAGGAGGACTCCTGGTCGATCACCGCTTTGACCAAGGAGGTGGGAACATTGAACCTGGCTGCGGCATCTGCAATGATGGGATCGTAAGCATTCGTTCCGCTGAGGCCGTACCCTGCGGCTGCACTTAATCGAGCGAGTGCCGTCGAAGCCGTGACGCCTGAATATGCAGATGAATTTGAAAGCTGTTGAAAGCCCGTGGTCATAGAGCCGGAGCTAAAACCAGACAGCAGGTTGTTCGCGCCGAGTGTATAGGTGGCATATTCCGCTGGAATCGTATCGCCCCACCCGGTTGTTCCATAGGCAGAGGATGACATTCCGTAGCTGGAATAATCGCTGGTTGCCGAGCTCCCGCCCAGGATGGATTGGAGGAGATTGGTGAAGAGGTTCCCGTCGCTCTGAGTTGAGGAGTTCGACAGACTGTCCGAATTCCACCAGCTTGAGGTTCCAAGAACCTGTGCGCGCAACAACTGACTGAGAACCCTCGGGTCCATGCTCATGGTCAATGCCCCTTCCGCGATGCATACTTACTCGTTATTGTACACCGAAGGAAGGCGAATCCGCTACCCAAAAATGAAAATCCTGCCGATTCTTGAAGCATCCATCGGCAGGATTCGAGGCTATCCCAGATAGGGGATGAGGATGAGATTGGTGATCAGCGTGACGATCCCGATAAGAACGGACCAGGCCCCCAGGGATCGGCTGCCTTGGTAGACGGACACGATCCCGAGCACAACGGCGCCGATTCCGAACAGCGTCGGTAGAACGAACAAGGATAGCAGAGCAAGGACAAAGGCCGTCCAGCCGAGCACATCCGCCGTCCGGCTTCGCTCCTCAGGAACCGCTTCTTCCTGGGCTCCGATTCGGTCTGCCTCATACGTTTCAGGGGCGGGTGCGGTTCTCCCGGTGGATCGGCCAAGCTCCTTGCGCATTGCCACCGGCGCTCCGATCATGGGAGCTCCGGCTGCAAGCTCTGCGGAAAACTCAGCTTCCTCCCGTGAAGCTTGACCCGACTCCATTCTTTGCTCCAGCCGGCGATACTCCGCCAGTCTGGAGGAATCGGGAACAAAGTCGACATTCGACGCAGGTCCCGGCGGTCGAACTTTTTGTTCTTCGCCTCCGCGCAGGTCCCGCTCATTACGCGAATTCGGCCTCCACTCACTCATGGCTCATTCCTCCTTTCCTCCAGAGACTCGGCCGGATCAGCCCTTTTTCGGCTTGAAGGTGTGGCAGCAGGTATTCGCGCTGTTCGCAGCATGATCCTTATGCTCGCTGTCAAAGGATTCTCCTGCGAATTCGGCATCGAACTTGGCGTCCGCATGCTGGTCAATTTCGATCATAATGGCATCTGCTTGGCAGTTGTTGCCCTGTCCCCAATATTGACAGTTGGCAACGCTGCATTTGACGATCGGTTTCATGGTCGATCACCTCCCACCCCAAGCATCCCCGCCGTCGGAAGGCGTTATTCCACTTGACGGGTCCTTGGGTGTGACCCAAAAAAAGAACCGGCTCCGAAGCCGCGCTTCGTCCGGTTCTTCCCTTCTATGCTCCCCTGTAATTCCCTCAATGCAACCCTTCACGTGTGAGTACGGGGGTATGAACCACTAGACCTTTTCGCCTTGCATCCGCTTCTGGTTGATATAGTCTGTTTCATAATAGGCCAAGTCTTCGCGAAGCTCCTCGAAGATTTTGGATAACTCCACCGTCAGGTTGCGGACATCGCGGCTCGGCTTTTTGCGGAACCGAATGGCATCCTGTCCGGTATAGGCGTATCGGCCGTCCTCGGAATAGCATTCGTTCTTGGGATAAAAAAAGCGGTTGATGCATTGGTGATACGCCTCATACAGGTTACGCTCGGCATGATCCGCCTTGAACTCCGCCCTGCGCAGGCTGACGCCCAACTTCTCGAACGTCACCTCGCTGAAGACCAGAAGGTGCCGGGTGTCCTGCAGGTAGTCCCGATAAAAGTCCGCCATCGCCGGATCTGCTTCTCCGCCTCCATTCACCAGGTCGTCCAGCGAATGCTGATTCAGAAAGAGCTCCATCTTGGAGATGGCTTCCTTCAGCTTCACGCGCACGGATTCGCACAAGTTTTTCACATCTGAGCCTGCCATTTCCGTTCCTCCTCGGCGTTAGCGCCTATCCTCAAATTCATCCTCATCCTATCATACTTTCACCGGAAACGATACCGTTTGAAACGAGAGGGAGGTGCATAAAACCTCCTCCGGCACCAAACCCTAGACAAGGCTAAGGCAATATAGGAAACGGAGGAGAACCGCCCGTGAAAAAATGGACCTGGGCTGCCGCCATTCTGGTGGTCGCCGGTGTGCTGCTCGTCGCCCGGTACGATCGACTGGACCGCGGCACCGCACCCAAACAACCTACCATCAGTGCGGCCCAAGAAAAGTCGGCCAAGCTGCTCGCCGTTCAGCAGGACGTACTCTTGACTGAGGAGCTGTGCCGGACTCAGTGCATCATCGACATGCACAAAGCGGCTGTCTCCACCCTTCAGGTTAAACAGACCGACGTACCCGGTCACCTGAGGAAAATCGTTCAGGGCCACCCCCGCCTGGAGTCCCTGTCCTGGTACGGGGCAAGCACCGCCCCCCTCTCCACGGCGGGAACCTCGACGAAGGAGTATCCCAAGCAGGTTCAGGCTGAGCTCGACAAAGCCTCCAAAGCCGTCCATGCTGGCACGGATTACCGTTCTTCCCTGCTGGAGACCGGAATGGGCCTCCGTGCCGTGCTCGGTGTTCCGGCTTCCGAGGGCCACGGACTGGTCGCCGTCATCCGTCAGGATGTCCTGGCCAAGGTGGAGACCGAAGCCAAGAAGAACATGCGGCTCGTGATGAACCCGAATCCGAACCGGAAGCCCGGCATGAAGGCCGCTGAAGCGAACAACCTGCAAGAAACGAGCGTTGCAAATCCGGAAGAAAATGAAGGCAAGAGCCATTATTACAAAAACCAGATTGTCGTCAAATTCAAAAAAACACCCAGCGAGAAGCAGCTGACTCAGATCCAAAAGGAGCTGAAGGCTTCCTCCTGCGAAAAGCTCGGTTATTCCTACCTGTTCACCTCGCAGAAAATGGACACCAAGCAGATGATTCGATACTTCCGGAAACACCACATTGATTATGTGGAACCCCATTACTTGTATAACACCAATGAGACCCTACCCGCTCCCGCCATGCCGACCGGTCCCCTGCACTTCCGCCCGCTTGCCCAGGAACAGGCCGAAGGCGAACCGAATGACACGCTCTTCGCCCGCTACCAATGGAACCTGCCGCTCATTCAAACGGAGATGGGCTGGACCTTCTCCAAAGGAAGCGGCGATGTCATCGTGGCGGTCGTCGATACCGGGGTGGATTTAACTCACCCCGACCTGAAGGATCGGCTTTTGACCGGCTATAATGCCATCAATCCCTCCGGCAAGCCGGCAGACGACGTTGGACACGGAAGCCATGTAGCCGGCATCATCGCCGCTACCGTCAACAACAGCTTAGGGATCGCGGGTCTCACCTGGGACAACCCCATCCTGCCCGTTAAGGTGTTGGATAATTCCGGTGCAGGGAATGCTTACAATGTCGCGAAGGGCATCATCTGGGCTGCCGACAACGGAGCCAAGGTCATCAACCTGAGCCTCGGCAACTATGCCGAATCCAGCTTCCTGCACGATGCGATCAAGTATGCCTACAACAAGGACGTCGTACTGGTCGCTGCAACCGGCAACGACAATTCCGGACAGCCCGGGTATCCGGCCGCTTATCCCGAGGTGCTCGCCGTGGCCGCAACCGACAACAACCGAAATAAGGCGTCCTTCTCGAATTACGGCTCGTACGTCGATGTAGCGGCTCCCGGTGTGAATATCGCCAGCACCTACACCAACAATCAATATGCCTCCCTGTCGGGAACATCCATGGCGAGCCCTCACGCAGCGGGGTTAGCCGCCCTGATCCGCTCCGTTAACCCCAAGCTGACCAACAAGGAAGTCATGGACATTATGCGGAATACCGCAGCGGATGTGGGGGATGCTGGCCGAGACGATTATTTCGGCTACGGACAGATCGATGTCTATCAGGCCCTCGAATCCGCATCAGGCGGGACCAAGGCGAGCGCGAACGGGAAGGAGCAACCCCTCTCAAGGGAGTCGGGCAACGCCATTACCCGGTTTTTCCAACGGCTGTTCAGCAAATAACAAAACGAAAAGGAACAGGCGACACGCCCATTCCTCTCCGCACATATCATGGGGTATCACAGCCAGAATGGATGGGATGCCCCATGATTATTTTGTTGGACGGGAGCGCGCTGCCTTCCCCGATCGGACTCCCCCCCGCTGAACAGATGATTTTCGGAGCCATGCAGACGAGTCCTGCCTCCTTTTCATTCGCCAATTCGGACTCGCTGGCTTTCGAGCTCCGCTTAAGGGCAAATATCCTCCATAGCGCCCAAGCCCTCTCGACGAGCGGCGCTCGTTTTTCCACCTTTGCCGAATCGACCAGCAACCCGATGTACTGGAACCGCACCCCCAAAGGTGCCTTTGAACTGCGGCCGGGCGTTGCTCCGGCGGATGCGATCCGCGATATTTTCCAACAGGGAGCCCTGTACAGCTTCGAGTGCGCGACGGCCATGGTCATTGTTCTCTACCGCGCAATCATTGAGACGATGGGAGATGCCATTTTCAATGAGAAATTTGCGAATCTGACGCTCTATGACTGGAATTATGACCGCGACCTCAATCTGCAAAGAGTCGCCCCCGAACGCGTACTCCCCGGCGACATCGTCTACTTCACCAACCCGGACGTTTCCCCGTTAACGCCTTGGTGGATCGGTGAAAATGCAGTGGACATGGGCGGCGGCTATTATTTCGGACACGGAGTAGGGATCGTGCCGGGGGAGGAGATCATTGTCGCCTTGAACCGGAACCGCGTCCCCGGCAGCATGATTTCCGCCAGCCTGAGCGATAATGTCATCGCGCCGAATTATCCCGTGCTCCTGAGCTGGATCCGCCCCAACATGGCGAATCCGGGGGCTCTGCCCTATCGAAGCTCACATCTCCTGCGCGACTCCCTGATCTCCATTCATGTAGGGAGCGCCACGGAGTACCGCTTCCTGCCGATCGCCTAGCGCGATTCAAGCACATGGAATAGTCGACGTTGGGACCTCCTCGCCTGGACTCTCCCCTGGATGGACACGCCGCAGGAAAAAGATGGCGCAGGCCCCTATCCCCCGGGCATTCGTACAGACCCGCCCGGGGAGGCATTCATACAGTAGTAGGGAACTGCCCCAAATCCACCATGGGAGAGGAGATCCTGACCGTGTCGAAACCCGAAATGGCAGCCCAAGGCTGCATGAGCTTTCCGCCGATCGTCTGTGATCCGCAAATTATTGCACGTGATTTCTATCATCCCCGTCCACAGCCGGTTATCCATCCGGTCCAAGTGATCAACCGTCACCATTTCGTTCCGGTTCCTCAGCATTACTACACGGTAACGGAACGCAACGTCGCCGTTCCACCGGTGCCCACCGTTCCGATGTCGAGCCTTCCAACTTCGGTTTCGCCGGCAAGCACGTCGCCTTCGGGCTTTTCGCCGTACTCCGCCGGATCGCCAAGCGGAATCTCTCCTTATTCCGCCGGTACGCCGTCCGCGTCGAAGCCTTATCGCGGCTGAGCCAAGGCGAAGGAGCCGGGGATGCGTGCATCCCCGGCTCCGGCAGCCGTTTGGCGTCCTGCCACCCCTCTTCGTGAAGCGGCGAATGGGACTCTTCACGAACGAAAGCCCGCAGCCTAGGGGATTATCCCTTTGACTGCGGGCTTTCGTTCGTTTCGGAAAGCTTGCCGTAAGCCGGGTTCTGTACTTCTGGCGGTGATATCGGGTTTCCCCTCCCGCCCTTGAAGCGACAATCATCTATCTACGCCGCCTATTGCTAAGCGGCTCCAGCGACCAACCCGGACGCGCCTCGGGCTAAGGCTTGGGGGCAGTTGCCTGCCGCCCTGCGTCCCATTAGGTCTTGCTCCAGATGGGGTTTACCAGGGGCTATGTCACCATAGTCCCTCGTGGTCTCTTACACCACGGTTCCACCCTTGCCTGATCCCGATAAACGGGCCATCGGCGGTCCATTTCTGTGGCACTATCCTTCAACTCGCGCTGACTGGACGTTATCCAGCATCCTGCCCTGTGGAGCCCGGACTTTCCTCCCGCGGCAAAGCCGCCGGCGATTGTCTGTCAAACTTTCCGAACACGAATTTAAAGTATACACGCATTTAGGGGGCCATGCAACTGACGATTTCATGGAAATCGGGTGACTTTGCGCCATTACTTGATGCGGAAAACCTCGGTGTCCACAGCAGACGCCAACGCAACTGTCTTCGACTTGCGTTCCGTAAGCTTGGCATTCAAATACGCCGTCAAGCCCTTCTTCATGATCTTCTCGGCATTGTGGCCGGGATCAATCAGGCACATGCCGTCCGCCAGTGCATCCTGAGCCGTGTGATAGTCGATGTCGCCAGTGATCAGCACATCGGCTCCGGCGAACCGGGCGTGCGAGACATAGCGCGCTCCCATGCCGCCTAGAACGGCAGCCTTGCGGATGGGGGTCTCGCCTCTGCCCACTACGCGTACGAAGGGAACCTCCAGTGCAAGCTTGACTCGTTCAGCCAGTTCATCGAGCGTGCAAGGCTCCGTGAGCTTGCCGGCGCGACCGAGGCCATACACCTCGCCCGGCAGTTCAAGTGCGTACAGATCATATGCTGGCTCTTCATATGGATGTGCCTGCATCATCGCGCGAATAACCCGGCGTACTCGGGTTTGCGGGACGACGGTTTCCAATCGAACCTCTTCGACTTTCTCGAGGCGGCCTTCCACCCCAATGAAGGGCTTCGTTCCCGCCTCCGGCTGAAACGTGCCCGTTCCGCTCGCCCGGAAGCTGCAATGGCTGTAGCGGCCAATGTGACCGGCACCGGCTTGGAACAGCGCCTCAGCCACGCGGTCCGCATGCTCGACTGGAACATAGACGACCAGCTTCTTGCGGAGATCGGTGAAGGTCTCTTCCAGCGGAACCGTGTCTTCGATGCCGATGGCGTCTGCCATCAGGTCGTTGATGCCTCCAATGGCTGCGTCGAGGTTGGTGTGGGCGACATACACAGCAATCTCGTGCTTGATGAGCTTTTCAAAGACCTTCCCGGCGGGAGAGTCCGTTTGCAGCGACTTAAGGGGGCGGTAAATGGGGGCATGATGGGCCACGATCAGCCCGGCGCCTTCCCGAACGGCTTCGTCCACCACTTCCTCCGTTACGTCCAGCGTAACCAAAACCCGCGAGATTTCCTTCGAGAGCGTACCGACCTGCAGGCCGATCCGGTCATCAGGAACCGCAAGCCGCTTGGGGGCAAGCTCATCCACGAGCGTGGTTATCGTTTGTCCATTCACATACATGCCAATACCTCCTCCAGCAAGCGGATCGTGTGAGCGACTTCCTCTCGCTTCTCCTGAGAAGCGGGAAGCTCCGATTCGGTGAGCTGTTGGCCCACTCGCTTCCACTTGGTGAGTTCCCGTTCCCACTTTCTCGAGAACACGGGGCCCTTGGCTTCCACAAGGAAAGGCCCGAAACGCAGAAGCTCCTCCTTCGCCAATCGGCAGGAAGGGGACAGCTCGCGCTCCCGGTACACTTCCTCGTTCAAGCGATCAGCATCCGGATGACGCTCAGCCGTCAGAATTTCATAGCTTTTGCCGTCCTCCTCCAGCAGCTGCTCGCCCAAGAGCAACCAGCCGTTCGCCAGGAGATAACGGCGCACTTGATCTTCCCCCACATTCGGCTGCAGCACCAGCCGTTGAACGCCCTCCAAACGGTCGGGGTTTGCTTCCAGAATGCTGACAATCAAGCTTCCGCCCATTCCTGCGATCGTGATCACGTCAACTTCGCCTGGACGAAGCACAGACAGGCCGTCACCCTGACGCACGTCAACCTTCTTCTCAAGCCCCGCCATGCTCACTTGCCTCCGGGCAGCGTCATAGGGTCCGGGGTTTACTTCTCCAGCAACAGCTTGCAAGATGCGGCCTCGCTCCGCCAAAAAAACCGGAAGAAGCGCGTGATCCGAGCCGATGTCTGCCAGTCTGCTGCCATCGGGAACTTGCCCCGCAATTGCGGTTAAACGATTAGAGAGCCATACCATATTAGAAACCGATCCATTCTATCCATTTTTTGCGTGACAGGTAGAGCGCCGTGCCGGCGGTGACCAGCTTGACGGTCAACATGAGCTGCAGCATGACAGGAGGAAGCTCCGTCGTGATGAGCCCGTAGGCTTCAGGCGCAAACCAGAGTCCGGCTCCCGTGAGCAAAAGGACTCTTCCGTTCTGCGGGAAACGCCGGACGAGGAGCGTACCGATCCAGCCGAGCAGCACCCCAAGGGGGAGCCAGCTGAGCTGCAGCCGGAGCAGGTCCGCATCCGGCAAGAGCCGTTTGATCAGCCAGCCATAGAGCAGCGCGGCCGCAGCCCAGCCGCTGAATTGGAGCGCGGCGTAACGCGTGAGAATGCCGGTCACCACCCAGAAGGCGGCCACCAGCAGGAGCAGTGGGGCATAGGCTCCCACCGGAGCATTCTGCTGCTGCATGATGTAAAGTGCGGCGGCCGGTGCAGCGATAGCTCCGGTCCAGTAGGAAAGGAAGGCAAAGGTAGGGCGCTTGTTCCGCTGGCGCTTCCCTATGAGGAAGAGCACCAACACGATCAAGGCCGAAACCGCAATTTGCATGGGCATCGGAAAAGAGCTAAAATAAAGAGCAATATAGAAAATGATCCCAGTGGATACGATCATTAGGAACCACGTTCGCGGGCGGGCTTGTACAATTTTATCCGCCGATACGCCGAAGACCTTCCTTGGGTCTTCCTCTGGGTCCCGGTATAGATTTTGCAGGAAGTCGCAGTACTGCTCCGGCAGCAGCCGATTCCGCCGCCACTTTTCAATCTCCTGGACGATGATTCGATGTTTCTCCTCCAAGCCGATCGCCTCCGCCTCTTTCGAAAAAAAAGACCTTTTCCCAGTGGTGCAAAAAAGGTCATGCGTTGTTCATTTTTATTCGAGGAAGTCTTTCAGCCGCTTGCTGCGGCTTGGGTGACGAAGCTTGCGGAGCGCCTTCGCCTCAATCTGCCGAATCCGCTCCCGGGTAACGCCGAATACCTTGCCCACTTCCTCCAGCGTACGGGTACGGCCGTCATCGAGGCCGAAGCGTAAGCGAAGCACGTTCTCCTCCCGCTCGGTAAGCGTATCGAGAACATCCTCCAGTTGCTCCTTCAGCAGCTCATAAGCCGCTGCATCTGCCGGGGCGAGTGCCTCCTGGTCTTCGATAAAGTCGCCAAGATGGGAATCATCCTCTTCGCCGATCGGCGTCTCTAGGGACACCGGCTCTTGCGCGATCTTCATGATCTCGCGCACCTTCTCGGTAGAGAGGTCCATCTCCTTGGCAATTTCCTCCGGCATCGGCTCACGGCCGAGCTCTTGAAGAAGCTGACGAGAAACCCGGATCAGCTTGTTGATCGTCTCGACCATATGCACCGGAATGCGGATGGTCCGCGCCTGGTCCGCGATGGCCCGCGTAATCGCTTGGCGAATCCACCAGGTCGCATACGTACTGAATTTAAAGCCCTTCTCATGGTCGAATTTCTCAACCGCTTTGATGAGGCCCATGTTGCCCTCTTGGATCAGATCAAGGAACAACATCCCGCGGCCTACATACCGCTTGGCGATGCTGACCACGAGCCGGAGGTTGGCTTCCGCCAGCCGGCGCTTCGCTTCCTCATCTCCGTTGCCGATGCGCTTGGCCAATTCGATTTCTTCCTCGGCTGACAGCAGCGGAACGCGTCCGATCTCCTTCAAGTACATGCGCACCGGGTCATTGATCTTGATGCCCGGCGGAAGCGAAAGGTCGTCATCGAAGTTGAATTCGTCCCCTTCTTGATCTTCTCCGCGGCCCATAGGCATGTCGTCATCGTCGTTCTCGTTGCCGATCTCGATGCCAAGCTCCCCGAGCTGCTCAAAGAATTCGTCGATTTGATCCGGATCCTGATCAAAGGGAGCGAGTCGTTCCATGATATCCTTGTAAGTCAAGCTTGACCGCTTTTTGCCAAGCTCGATGAGTTGCTCCTTCACCTGATCAAGAGTAAGTTCCGTTTCCACTCGGGTGTGTTGGTCGTTTGCCATGAATCTTCTCCCTCCTCCCCGGAATCGGTCAAGCGTTGTCATGTCCGAATGATTTCAACTGCTTTTCCAGGGTTATGATCTCACTTGCAATCTTTGCCGCCAGCATGACGTCTCCGGCTTTGCTGGCCCCGGCCATCTCTTCTCTCTTTTGCTTGATGGCCTTAAGGCGAAATTCCTTGCGTATGTGACGAATGTAATCGTCGATGACCTGCTGGTTGGTCTCCGGCAGCGGCTTCATCAGGATTTCACCAGCAGCCGTCTCCAGCCGTTCATCCTGTAGAGTCGCCAAGTAGCGGCTGGCATTGGGAGGATTCCCCTGAGCATAGTACGCGTACAAATAAGCAGCAAGCGCCGCGTGGGTTTCCGATATAAATTCTTCCCCGATCCGCTCCCGCACGTAGTCGGCTACATCCCGATCATGCATCATAACGGCAAGAAGCAGGACCTCGGCATTGTGAGATGCCCGTCCCGGGGAAGGATATCTTCCGGTTCCGTTCCCATTATTTTTACCAGTATTCCACGAAATTTCTTTATTATCCCTGTTCTCTGTCTTTTTCAGGAATTCCTGCCTCGCGAGTGCCACTTCCTGTTTAAACCCTTCCAGTCCTACGTGAAGCTCGGACGTAAGCTCCTTGGCATAGTGTTCTCTCTCCAGAGGAGAAGGGAGCTCGCCCACCAGCCTCGCAGCGGTTTCCAGGTAGCGGAGACGGCCGTCCTCGCTCATCAGGTTGAAATTCTTCCGCACGTATTGAAGCCGATACCGTACGGAGCTGACAGCCCCCTCAATGATTTCCTTGCGGAATCTTGCCGGCCCTTCTGTCGAAATGAATTCATCAGGGTCCTTCCCGTCTGGCAGCATCGCTACCTTAACGGTGAGGCCCGCCTTTTCCAACAAGGCGAGTGCTTTGTAGGCCGACGATTGCCCCGCTTGGTCTCCGTCGTAACAGATCAGCACTTCGTCGGCGTTACGGCGCAGAATGGAGCAATGCTCATCGGTAAGCGCCGTCCCCATCGTGGCAACCCCGTTCTCGATTCCCGCTTCCCAAGCCTTAATCACGTCCAGATAGCCCTCGAAGAGAACAATTTGGCCGGTCTTGCGAATTTGCGGTCGGGCACGGTGAAAATTGTACAGGCTGCGGCTTTTGCTGAACAAGGGTGATTCCGGACTGTTCAAGTATTTCGGCTGAATGTCTCCCAGCGCTCTTCCGGCAAAAGCAATCACTTTCCCTTTGTAGTCGTGGATAGGGAATATCAACCGATCTCGGAACTTATCCAGGTAACCGTTCCCGTCGGATTTGGCGGAAACCAGCCCTCCTTTCTCACATAGGGGCAGCGAGAAGCCCCTCTTGTTCAGCTGCAAGGCCAGCAGATCCCAACTATCCGCTGCGCATCCGATCCCAAAGGTGTCGATCAGCTTCTGGGACACACCCCGGTTTCTCACATAACTCAGGGCTTTCTGTCCTTGCTTCGTGCTGACCAGAATATATTGATACAATCGGGATGCCAGTTCATGGGCCTCGTACAGGCTCTCGCGATCCTTGCGTTCCGGGTCGGATTCGCGTTGCGCTCCTTCCCAGTCCGTTGGAATGCCCGCTTCCTCGGCCAAATGGCGGACCGCTTCCGGAAACGAGTATCCTTCCAATTCCATGACGAAATGAATGAGGTTGCCCGTGGCTCGGCATCCGAAGCAGTGGTAAATCTGCCGCTCCGGGTTGACGGTAAATGACGGCGTCTTCTCCGAGTGGAACGGACAGAGGCCCTTTAAGTAGCCCCCTTGCTTCTTCAAATGCACATACTTGCCGACGACATCGGCGATATCATGCCGCTTTAGGACCGACTCAATCACTTCATCGGGTATGCGTCCATAACTCATTTGACTCACCTGCACCTCATGGACACGTCTTTATCTATTCGCTTATGTGACGAATATCTCCTGCTTGTCCGACAAAACTTTTGTCAGAGTTTGTAGAAAGTGTTGCCGATCTTCCTCTGTAAAGGCCCTTGGCCCCTTCGTTCGCCCGCCGCCACGGCGTTTGCGCATCTGTTCGTTGCGGCGCTCCAGCAGGAAGTCGATGTTCCCATTCGTGTATATCTGTCCTCGGTTCGAGAGCACGATCGCCCGCTTGCCGATGCCGATGGCGGCCAAGCCGAAATCTTGCGTGACCAGCACATCACCCGCTTGTACACGATTGGCAATATACAGATCGACGGACTGATCCGACCGGTCCACCTGAAAGACGGTAACGCCGGCCTCCGGCTGCAGGCGATGGTCATAGGAGGCCACCATCCAAACCGGAACTCCGCAAGCACGACCGGCTGAGGCGATCTCGGCTTTTACCGGGCAAGCGTCCGCATCGACGAGTATGATTCTTCCCTCTCTGTTCATCGCTTACCCACCCGATTTCGTCTTTCGTTGCACCTATCTCCAAAATCACTCTCTATAGTATACGACTCTTGATTTGAAAATCCTTCTTCCAAAAAAGAGCGAGACAGCCTAGGACCGAAAATGATCGTGCTGATGATTGGCCCGGTACATATCCTGAATCATGCTTGCCGTCTCCTCGACCGCACGATTCGTGACATCAATGGTCACGCACCCAAGTCTCTCCATAATGACTGTGGAATAATCCAACTCCTGCTCGATCCGTTCCAGCTTGGCATAGCTCGCTTCGCCGTGCAGGCCGAGAGCCTTCAACCTCTCCTTACGGATGGCATTCAGCTTGTCCGTTCCAATGCGCAGGCCAATGATCTTGCCCTTCGGAATGGTGAAAAGCTCCTTCGGGGGCTTCAACTCCGGGACGAGCGGGACGTTCGCAACCTTGAACCGCTTGTTTGCCAAATACATGGCCAGCGGAGTCTTCGAGGTGCGAGAAACACCGACCAGCACGATATCGGCCTTCAGAACGCCGGCTGGATCACGCCCATCGTCGTACTTGACGGCAAATTCGATCGCTTCGACCCGCTTGAAATAATCTTCGTCCAGCTCATGGATCATGCCCGGTTCATGCCGGGATTGCTTGTGCAGAAGCCCTTCGAGATTGCCAATAATCGGACCGAGCAGGTCGATACAGACAATCTTGTTCAGCAGGGCTTGCTCCAGCAGATAATCGCGAAGCTCCGGTACAACCAAAGTAAACACAATCATACTGCGAGTAATTCTTGCTGCTCCGATCACACGTTCAATACCGGCCTTGTCCTGAATGAACGTAAAGCGGACAATCCGGACGGCGCTCGGTGAAAACTGGACGGTCGCTGCCCGAACGGCCGCTTCGCCCGTATCTCCCGCAGAATCGGATACGACGTATACGGTTGGGGTTTCTACATTCACTGGCACTCTCCCCTTCTATCAATCCAGGATCGCGAAATCGCCGACAGGCGCTGAGGCAGGATCCCCCGTTTAAAAGAATACGAATAAAAGCCCTCATGCGTTTCATTCCATTCTCCGTGCAGAACGACAAAAAGCTCGACATCACCCATGCCGGTTCCCCCGTGCATAGGGACGAGAGCTTGCACCCGTGGTTCTTCCCTGCTTGGCTAGACGACGCATTCACGAATCCTCGCGATTTCGTAACCGATATCATAGCAAAAGCGCCAAGGCTTTGTCAACGGATGGACGTTGTCCACTCCTCTTCCAAAATGGCCATTAAGATCACGTCTACATAGCGGCCATCGATCCATTCGGCATCCCGCTTGCGTCCCTCTTCGCGAAATCCGGCACGGAGGTAGCTGCGATACGCTCTCTCGTTAAAATCGAAGACCTCCAGGTCAATCCGATGCATACCGAGTTCTTCGAACCCGAAACGAACGGTTTCCTTGACCGCCGTGCTGCCGGTGCCTTTGCCGCAAAGATCGCTGCGAAACAAGCAAATTCGGAAGTGCGCCGATCGGACTTCTTCATCGATCTCGTTGAGAACCGATTCGCCAATGATTTGACCGTCAGAATGACAGATCAGGAAATCATAACGGCTCGGATCATCGACGATTCGATTCAGATAGCTTTCAATCTGTGGCAGGCTAAATCGGGTTTTCGTACCCGTCAACCGCATGATCTCCTCGTCATCCTGCTCAAAGCCCGCCTTAAAATAGGCTTGCAGATCTTCCAATCGTATGAGCCGGAGTTGAATGTCTCCTTGGACAATAGGTTGTACTTGTTTTTTCTGAGTCATGATAAACTATCTCATTTCTATGTCTATTCTTTGGCTTTTCGAGCATTATATCCCGTGCTTCTCCATCTGATCAAGAAAGTCGCGAGACTTCCACTTTGTTCCCAAATGAAGATCCATAAACATACGCATGGCAAGACGAAGTTCCGCCTTTGTCTCCGGCGAAACTTCCGTCGTCCCGAGTCTCCTCAAATCCACACGCTGGAACAGGCGGAGCAGACGCAGCGTCTTTGCCGACAGCTTCAATGCCGAGGGGTCCTGCGCCTTGCAGCGAGGGCAGAGCACACCGCCCTGAATCACGCTAAGCACCATTTCGCCCTCTGTGCTCCCGCACGAGACACATTCCTCCAGTTGGGGCAAATACCCGGCGATGGCGAGCATCTTCATCTCCATGACGGCCAGGATGACAACGGAGTCCTTGTCCTCTTCAATGGCCGACAGAGCCGCTTTCACTTGCTCGAACAGCATGCCGTTCGGCTCGCGTTCCGGGGTGAGCCTTTCAACCAGCTCCGCCAAATAAGCCGAGTAGGCGGCCTTGTGCAGATCCTCCCTCAGGGGACGATGGGCATCAATGGACTCTCCCTGATTCAAGGTCCCCATCTGGCCGGAGCCGAAATAGACCACATACTCCCCATACGTAAAAGGCTGGGTTACGGCGGCAAGCCGGCTTTTGACTTTCTTGGCACCTCTCGCCATCACACTGATCTTGCCCATACGGGAGGTGAGCAACGATACGATCCGGTGCCCTTCCCCGTATTCCATCGAGCGAATGACGATTCCTTCTACATGCTCCAGCAACGCGTTCCACTCCCGATCCTGTTCCTAGCATCCATTCGCTCTTTTATCCCAGGTAAGGCTCACTCTCCGGCGAGAGCGAAGCGAGCTCCGCCTGCTCCTCGGGCATCTCTTCCTGCCCGTCATCCGTCTTGTACAATAGATAAGCTTCGACGTTCCCCGTGTTGTGGAAATACTGCCAGTAAAACTCCTTCATCATTCCCATCCTCCCCGATTGTCATGATGATTCGACCATTAGTATTTGAATGATCCAGAGGCTTTACCCGATGGTGTTCTTATGGAATTGCTGGCAACCGCAAACTTCGTCTCCTCCACCGATCCCGACAACGCTTACCTATGTGCATGACCGAATGTTATTCGTTGCGGAACCCGAGGTCGCGCAAAACGCGATCCTGGTTGCGCCAATCTTTCTTTACCTTTACCCATAACTCCAGGAAGGTCTTGGACCCGAGCAGCGCTTCAATGTCTGCACGCGCCAGCTGCCCGATCTGCTTGAGCAGCGCTCCCTGCTTGCCGATGACGATCCCTTTTTGAGAGTCCCGTTCCACAAAGATGACAGCTCCGATTTTGACGAGGCCGTTCTTCTCCACGGACATCGACTCGATGGTCACCGCGATGGAGTGCGGGATTTCCTCCCGGGTGAGCTGAAGGATTTTTTCCCGAATGAGCTCGGCGCATACGAATTGTTCCGGATGATCCGTCACTTGATCAGCTGGATAGTACTGCGGCCCTTCTTCCAAATACTTGCCGACCTGCGTAAGCAGAGTATTCACATTGTTCCCGAGGAGTGCGGACACCGGAACGATCTCCGCAAACGGATACAGGTCCTTGTAGGAATCAATGATTGGCAAGAGCGCTTCCGGTTGCAGCTGATCGATCTTGTTCAAGACGAGGATAACCGGCGTCTTCGTCGTCTTGAGGCGTTCGATGATGAAACGGTCTCCTCCGCCCAGTTCTTCCGCTGCATTCACGAGGAACAGGACAGCGTCCACTTCCTGCAGCGTGCTTTCCGCGACTTTCACCATGTAGTCGCCCAGCTTGGATTGGGGCTTATGAATCCCCGGAGTATCCAGGAAGACGATCTGCATGTCGTCTGTCGTGTAGACTCCATGAATCTTGTTGCGGGTCGTCTGCGGCTTGTCCGACATGATCGCGACCTTCTGGCCGATCACCTGGTTCATCAGCGTTGATTTCCCGACATTCGGCCGGCCGACAATCGCTACGAAGCCGGAGCGGAATGGGGGTTGATTGGCGTGGGTACGCCCGTTGGTCTCGGTTGACATGAAATCCTCCTGAAGGACAAAACGTTCATCCCCGAACCGGGATCAAACGTCTCATCGGGTTGTCTCTGTTCTACGTTCTTACCCCGTTTTTAGCGGGCTTCTTCATCTTCCGGCAAAACAAATGCACCAGGCAAAAGCGCGCCGACTGTTGATTCCGCAACTTCGCCCTTGCTGTTCGTCATGATGACCGGCATATGGGGACCGCACAGCTCCATCAGCACTTGACGGCACGTACCGCAAGGCGTGATGGGCTCATCGGTATTTCCGGTCACGGCGATGGCTTTGAAGCTGCGCGGAGCATGCCCGTCCGCGATAGCCCGATACAGGGCGGTACGTTCTGCGCAATTCGTGGGGCTGAGCGTGCCGTTCTCGACGTTGCAGCCGAGATGAAGGGTGCCGTCCTCCGCGAGCAGTGCGGCTCCAACCTTGAAATGGGAATAAGGCACATAAGCCCGTTCCCTCACTTCCTTGGCTTCCTTTAAGAGAAAATCCTTTTCCTGTTGGGTAAGCTTCGACATCATACCCACTCCTTCACACATGGATTAGAAAGGAAACGGCAGCCGGTTCAGTTCAAACAGAAGCAGCGTGATGGTCACTCCGGCGACCGTTCCAAAGAGAATACCCGGCAGCGTGCGGGTCTTGCGACGGTAGAGAAGCATGAGAAACAGAAGCGCCATCAGGCTCGCAAGAAAGCCAGGAAGCGGCTCGGCTGTGACGAGAGCGATCATGGTGGCAAGCGAACCAATAACGCCTGACAAGAGGCTAGGCCGTAGAAAGAAGGTTCGGCCAAATCGGGTTTCCGTCACGATCACCACGAGCAGCACGAGCAAGAGATAGACCCACACCGATTCCACGGACAGCTCACGGCCAGGGTCCCGCACTGCGTGGAAGAGGCGCTCCACCGGACGAAAAAAGACGGTGACCCCGACCGCAACGGCAAAGACGGCCGCAACCAGTACGGCAGCGGCGGCGGCGTCTTTGGCAATCTTGGCGAGCGGATGCCGACTCGGCATCGCCAGGTCGACGGTTTTCTCGATTGCCGTATTAAGTAATTCGGTTACGATGACCAGCGTAATCGCCAGCAGCAAAAAAAGCAAATGCATCGGTTCGATCCGCATATACACCGCTGTGACGATGACGCCAAAGGCGGCAAAAAAGTGGATCTTCATGTTCGGCTGGGAAGCCAGGGCGTACTTCACGCCTTCATAAGCATAGCGCAGGCTGCGAAGAAAGCGCGGCCCGGCTTTCACCGCAGGAGTCCTGCCTTCTCGAGAATCGCTTCCTGCTTCGCAAACATTTCCTTCTCTTCTTCCGGACCTTCCTCATGATCGTAGCCGATGAGATGAAGGAATCCGTGAACGAACAGGAATCCAACCTCGCGCTCGAAGGAATGACCGTATTCCTCGGCTTGGGCGAGGGCCCGATCCACGGAAATGACGATATCTCCGAGCGATTCTTCCTCGACGAAGTCACCCGGTTCTTCTCCGTCTTCCTCCGAGAGCTCCTCAAGATCGGAATAATCAATCTCGGAATCATCCAGCTCTTCGTCCATCATCGGAAAAGACAGGACGTCCGTCGCCTTATCCTTCCCGCGATAATCCTGGTTCAGCTGACGAATTTCTTCGTCATTTACAAAGGTCAGTTCCACCCGGCCCTTTTCGATTCCTTCTTGTTCTCCGGCTGCTGTCAGCAGCTTCGTGAGCAGGTCTGCAAGGCTCTCGTCGATCGGACGAACCTCTTGCTCATCCGTCCATTCCAATTGCAATGCCATGTATCAAGCGCCTCCCTTGGTTTCCTTCGTTTCGGTTTCGGTCGTCTGTTTAAGTTGTGTTCCGCCGATGGGTGCAGCGGAGCTGCCTTGCTTGGTCGGGAGATCACTCGGATATTCAATTCGGGAATGGAAGATGCCGAGCAGAGCTTCCTTGAGCGCCCGAGAGATCGTATCGAGCTCTTTGATCGTCAGGTCGCATTCATCAAACTGCCCGTCGTCCATCCGATCCTTGATGATCTTGCGAACCATGTTGTCGATCTGCTCGATCGTAGGGGATTTCAGCGAACGGACGGCCGCCTCCACACAGTCGGCAATGCCGACGATGGCCGCCTCCCGGCTTTGCGCCTTCGGTCCCGGATACCGGTACTCGGCTTCCGTAACCGGCCGTTCCGGATTCTCTCCCTGCTGCTTCACGGCTTTGTAATAGAAGTATTTCAACAGAGTGGTTCCATGATGCTGCTCGGCAATATCTCGGATGGCTTTCGGAATGTTGTATTCCAGCAGCATCTCTACCCCATCCCGCGGGTGCGCGGTAATGATCGACATACTGAGTCCGGGATCGATATCGTCGTGCGGGTTCTCCATGTTCATCTGATTCTCGATAAAGTAACTCGGTCGCTTCGTCTTACCCAGGTCGTGGTAGTACGAGCCCACCCGGCACAAGAGCCCGTCTGCGCCGACCGCTTCGGCTGCCGCTTCTGACAAGTTACCGACCATGATGCTGTGGTGATAGGTCCCCGGCGTTTCGGTGAGCAGCTTGCGTAGCAGAGGATGGTTGGGATTGGACAGCTCGACCAGCTTAAGCGGCGACAGGATGCCGAACGCCGTTTCGAAGAACGGGATCAGTCCGAAGACGAGAACGGCCGTAATGATCCCGCTGCTAAAGGCGTAGATCAAGGAATAAATCAGCTTGTCGTACTGGCTCTCCATCATGGCCAGCGCCATTACCGCCAAGCAGGCGAACAATGAGATGGTAATCCCCGTCTTCAGGATGGCGGACCGATTCCCGGCTCGCGCAAAGGAGTAAGCGGCTGTCAAACAGCTGACGAGGGCGATCAAACCAAAGCGGAAATCAAACATCAGGTCCGGATCGGTGTTGAAGATGATCGAAGCCATGACGCCGAGTACAATCGACAGGGTCACCGCGATTCGGGCATCCATCAGGATGACCGTCAGCATGACCCCGAACGCAACCGGCGCCAAATACCCGACCATCGGGTATTCCAGGTTCTGCCCGAGCGCGACGAGCCGCATGCCCGCCATCGTCAGAACAAAGAGAATGGTCAGCATGAGAAGCTGCACATTCGGATTGGTCGACGCACTCGTGCTGCGCTTCACCTGAACGAGAAGCAGCAAGGTCGAAAGCAGCACGAAGACGGCCAGTCCGATCGTCGGACGTAAGTTTTTCTCCTTATGGAGGAGCCCCGCCTTCTCGAGCTTCTCAAACATCGCTTGATTGATGAGCTCTCCCTCACGCACAAGCACATCATTTCGCTCAATGTAGACCGGCTCCGTGCTTTCGCGGGCGGTGACCCGCGCCTTCTCGGTAGCCGTCGCATCGTAAAACCGGTTCGGCAGGATGCTGAACTTCGCCAGCTCCTGAGCCAGCTCCCGTTGGGTATTCTTGGTAAGCGCCGAAGAATTGACCAGGCCGGTTACTTTCATCCGAGCCGCAGACACATCGCCATTCCCTTCCACCATCAGCTTGCTGACGATGTCCCGGGTAACCGGCTCCATGGCGGCTAGATCCTCTGCCGTAAGGCGAGGCAGCTTATACAGCGCTTCCTCGGACAGGGTGTACTCCTGCTCGGCAAGCTGTTTGGTCATCTCCTCAATCAGCTTGTCGTTCTCTTCTCCCGGTTGGACCGCTTTCACCAAATCCGAGGTATGCTCCTCATAGACGCGGGGAATGACCGAACGGAAATAGCTTACCTTCTCGTCGAACTTCATCTCCTGATCGGCTATGGCGAATTCGAGCTTATCGAACAGCTCGACCACGAGTTGATCGGTGCGCGTGGTAACGGCACGATTGACCGGAGAGACCCGCTGGGCCGCTTCCTCCCGCGCCTTCTCCGTGCCGATCTCGTCCTTCATCTGCTTGGGAGCAACGATGGTCACGGCGCTTTTGGTATTCGGTTGAATATCGTATGTCTTGGGAACGACGTGATCCACGAGCGAGACATAACTGACGATAGCAATCAGCCCGTATAAAAAAAATCGGATGAGGGGGCTTTGCTTCCAGCCGTTCATCCATTGCGGAGTTTTGTTTTTGGCGGCAACTTGTCGGTTCATGGAACGGCCCTTCTTTCCGAATACGCCTGCCGCTTGCTTGAGGCGCGGGCGGCAGGCGGATCCTTACTGTCCTTGCTTTTCCGTGTCTACGTTATAGGCAGTGATGATCTTCTGGACGAGCGTATGACGAACGACATCCTGCTCCGAGAAATAGGTAAAGCCGATCTCTCCGATCTCCCGCAGAATGCGTTCCGCTTCCACCAGACCAGACTTTTTGCCGCGAGGCAAATCGATCTGCGTGATGTCGCCGGTGATGACCATCTTCGAGCCGAAGCCGAGACGGGTCAAAAACATCTTCATCTGCTCGGGAGTCGTGTTCTGCGCCTCGTCTAGAATGATGAAGGAATCCTCAAGCGTTCGACCGCGCATGTAGGCGAGCGGAGCGATTTCAATCAGGCCTCTCTCCAGTGCTTTCGCCACTTGTTCGGTTCCCAGAACATCGTTAAGTGCATCATACAACGGCCTCAAATAGGGGTCAACCTTTTCCTGGAGGTCGCCGGGCAGGAACCCGAGGCTCTCTCCCGCCTCTACGGCAGGCCGCGTAAGCACGATGCGCTTGACTTGTCCTTCCTTCAGCGCCGTGACCGCCAAAACGACCGCGATGTAGGTTTTCCCGGTTCCCGCCGGGCCGATGCCGAAGACAATGTCGGCCTTGCGTATCTGGTTCACGTATTGCTTTTGACCGATGGTCTTTATGCGAATCGGCTTCCCCCGGTACGTGACGGCGATCTCGCCCTTGAACAGCTCAAGCAGTTGATCGGCCTTGCCTTCCTTCGCCAGCTCCATAGCATACACGAAGTCACGTTCGGACAGCACGTAGTGATTGCGAATGAGGGTAAGCAGCACCTCGAACAGCTGCTCCAGCATCTCCACCTCGCCCGGAGTCCCTTCCAGGGTCAGTTCTTCTTCCCGCGAATTGATCTTCACCGAGGTTTCCCGTTCAATCAGGTGGAGATAGCGGTCTTGGGGACCGAATAGCGCCAGGCCTTCGGCCATGTTCCCGAGGGTGATCTTGGCTGTGACGGTTTGTTGGTTCAAAAGGTTCGTTCTCCTCGCTTTCCCAGACAGTGGTTTCTCCCTCAAGTGTAATGGATTTGATGCGCACTATGCAAGGTGAGGCCCATCCCCATGCGACAAAGAACCCGGCGGTTCGGCCGGGTCTGCTATTTGCTGCTCTTATGGAGTTTCGACCAGCGCCAGCTGGGACGTGATCTCTTCCTCAATCTCAAAATGCACCTTCAACACGAGCTTGCCGTCTGCCTCCCGGCGCGACAGCACCTTTTCCGAGGCCACCCGGGCCCCCGCTCCCGCCTTCAGCAGCAGATCGTCCCGTGCACGCTTCAGTCCGAGCTTCTCCGCTTCTTCATTCGTGAGGGCATACACCTTCTCCTCCGTTTCGCGGACGGTGTCCTTCAGCCATCCAATCGGGAGGGAGAAGCCCCTGAAGCGGAACATTTTCGGAGTTCCAATCGTGACCGAGGTCGTGTAATTTCCTTCTCCGTAGCCGGTGAGCTGAAAGCCCCGTTTGCCCAGGATCAGATAGGACTTCTCGGCGGTCTCTC
The DNA here is from genome assembly GCF_039888655.1 of Gorillibacterium sp. CAU 1737. Lineage (NCBI taxonomy): Bacteria > Bacillati > Bacillota > Bacilli > Caryophanales > Paenibacillaceae > Gorillibacterium > Gorillibacterium sp. CAU 1737. Next base: position 61,556 of record NZ_JBDQQO010000010.1, on the reverse strand, counting down.
CTGTATAGGTGCGGTGCACCTGGGTCAGAGGCACCTCGATGGTAGAGACATACCAGACGAGGCCGTACACCTTCCCGGTGGCGGGGACCCACTTGCGGTGATCTCCCTCCCCAAGTTCTCCCGAGATCAACACCTGTCCCTTCTTCACATACAGATTGGGCTTGGCTACCGGTTTCCCCTTCTCCGCAAACACCTTCGTCACCAGCGCATTCTTATTGGCGATCAGATGCCGGGGACTTGCGAGCGGCTTGTCCTCCGGCTTCGTCGTTTCCACAACGCGGATGCGGATGCTTGTCCCACTGCGTTCAACGCCTACCCAAGCGGCATCGGGCAGCCGGGAGAGCAAGCCTCGGGCCAGCTCGTCCATTTTCTTCATCCGAAAGATCCATTGGTACGGGTAAATGCCCTCTTCCCGAGCCGCTGCTAGAACCAAGGGCTTTGAGAGCTTATCGGTTCCGTCTACCTCTACCTTCCATACGAGAGAGGTAAGCAGGAACAGCCCCATCAGGAACCCAAGCGCTCCGGCCAGGAAGACCTTGCGGCGCAAGATGCGCTTTCTTTGAAAAGGCAGTCCGTGCCGCTCTGCCACATGGATGCGGCAGCCTGTCCGCTTCAGGATCGGCCGAAGCCGATAAAAATCGGACAGGTCCAGCTTGAACCGGCCGGTATTCGGCCCGGTCAGCTGAACATCCCAGAGCCGGAGGCCCTCCCGAACCGCTTCATTCAGAAAGGCTTCCACTTCCCCGCCCCTGAAGGTCAGGGATAAGTATCCGCGAACATACGCGATGAAGGTTGCACGCACGGCCTCTCTCTCCTAACTGGGATCGTAATGGATGGTTAGAATGGTTCCTTCTATGAACACTTCTTCCGGCAATATCGCTCGAATGACCAATTCACTGCCCTCGATGCGCAGCCGTCCGGCCGTTAGCGCAAGCAGCAGCTCCGTTGGGGAAAAGTGAAGCACTCCCTGATGGCTTTCAATGTAGAGCTGGCGATTGCCGATCATGGTGACGCGAGGCAAGTCATGGATGACGTCTTCCGGGACATCAAGCACCGTTGCCGCGAACTGGTGAATTCTGCGCTTAAGTCGCCCCATGGACCGCTCCTCTCCTTTTCGCCGATAGACCGCATTCCCTAATCCATATGTAACAAGACCGCTGTCTATGACCGAATAGAGCCAGAACACACGTTAAGCCGCGTCCCCTTCATTGTTCATAAAGGCTTCGATCTCTTTTGGCAGGATTTGTCGTATACTGGTTCTAATGGCATCGTCCATGAGTTACATAGACGGTTGATGGATAGACACGCCGAGGAGGAAACCTGCTGATGATGTGGAAAGACAAGTACACGCTCGGGGTCGAAATGATCGACCAGCAGCACATGGAATTGTTCGAACGGGTGGAGAGCTTCCTGCTCGTTCTGCGCTCCAAGGAACCTTGGGAACGCAAGGTAGAGAAGGTCAAGGAAACGCTGGAGTTTATGAAGGAATACGTAGTCAAGCATTTTCACGACGAGGAATGCTATCAGCGAAAGATGGGCTTTCCCGATTGCGATCGACACTGCGAGATTCATGCGGAGTTTACGGCTGAGGTGCAAGGGTTTGTGCAGCTGTTTGAAGAGCAAGGCTATGAGGAGCCCCTCGTGCAAAAGTTCGCCGGCAAGCTGCTTGCCTGGCTGATCAATCATGTAGCGGCAACCGATCAGAAGATCGCCGATCATGTTCATCGGCTGGGGGTGGAAGCATGACGGATCTCATTCATCCCTTCTTCAAGGCAACGCAAGAGGTCTTTCGGCTGATGCTGGATCTGGAGATCCAGCAGGCACCGGGCACCTCGGTTCCCGATCTGCACAACAAAGCCGTCTATGTCAGCATCGGGATCATCGGGGATCTGGAGGGCAAGATCGACTATTGCTTCCCTGAGAGCATGACTCTTGAAATCGTGCGCATTCTCTCGGGAATGGAGATGAGCGAGTTGGACGACTTCGTCGCCTCTGCCATCAGCGAGGTAGTCAACATCATCAGCGGCAATGCCATGACCGGCTTGTTCGAGAGCCAGGTCCAATGCGACATTCTTCCCCCTTCCATTGAAGTAGCGGAGCTTCGTTCCGGCTGGAACGACCCTGCCCAGGTGCTCACGCTTGAAACCAGCATCGGACCGCTGCTCGTCGACGTTCAGCTCACGAAGAAGGCAGCTTGACCGCGAAATACCCTGTCTTGATAAGAACCCCTATAGAAGAAAAGAAAAAAGCACCCCGAATGGGGTGCTTTTTGGGCTTTCCGACCTAGTTACTGAAGGTTCTGTTGAACGACCTGATTAACAAGCTTGCCGTCGGCGCGGCCTTTAACCTTCGGCATCAACGCGCTCATCACCTTGCCCATATCCGCTTTGGAAGAAGCGCCTGTTTCTTGGATGGTCTGCCGCACAATGGCTTGAACTTCTTCTTCCGTCAGTTGCTGCGGAAGATACTTGGCAATGACGGCGATCTCCGCTTGCGCGGATTCCGCCAGATCGTCCCGGCCAGCCTTTTGAAACTCCTGGAGGGCGTCCCTGCGCTGTTTGATTTCTCGATTCAGGATATCCAAAACTTCATTGTCATCCAACGTTTTGCGTTGATCGATTTCTATATTCTTAATCGCCGAACGAACCATACGGATTACGGAGAGTTTGAATTTGTCCTGGCTCTTCATCGCTTGCTTCATGTCTTCGTTCAATTGCTCGTTTAAGGTCATGGTAGGCTAAGTCCTCCTAGAACTTGCGCTTACGGGCAGCCTCAGACTTCTTTTTGCGTTTGACGCTAGGCTTCTCATAGTGCTTGCGCTTTTTGACTTCGGCCAAGACGCCATCCTTCGCAATAGAGCGCTTGAAACGCCGAAGAGCAGCATCAATGGTTTCGTTTTTGCGTACTTTTGTTTCCGACACCAGATTTCCCTCCCTCCGAACAGACCGTCCAAGACGAATAACACACGGTTATCAAATTACATTATAGAGGAAAGGAAAACCCAGTGTCAACTTAAGTCTAAGAATCCTTTCAAGCTTCCCCTCAATGTGTCATTCCGAGCTTCTTTCCCCCCAAAAGATGGTAGTGCAAATGCGGAATCACCTGCCCTGCGTCAGACCCGCAATTGTTAACAAGCCGGTACCCGGTCCTGTCGATTCCGAGCTCCCTCGCAGCGATTTGAGCTGCGCGGTGAATCGCTGCCAGCACCGACAGCTGCTCTTCCTTCACTTCATTCATAGAGGCCACATGAGCCTTCGGAATAATCAGGACATGTACGGGAGCCGCCGGCAGCAGATCGTGAAACACAAGCACCTCCTCGTCCTCGTAGACTTTTCGGCAGGGTGATTCTCCAGCGATAATTTGGCAGAACAAGCAGTCTTTCATAGAACGTTCCTCCTGACGTAAGATAAGCGCCTCATTTGTGATTTCTTACCCTCTGGCGTAGACGGTGATTGGGAGCTCCCGGTATAATGAAGAGGACAGGAAAATAAAGGAGGTCGCCCCACATGAAGGTCGCCGTAATCGGAGGCGGATTGGCCGGACTGACCGCAGCCGCCTATTTATCGGAGTCAAACCGGGTCGAGGGCGTTTTATACGAACGCAGCCCTCACTTGGGAGGAAGGGCGTTTACCTATGAGAAGAACGGATTCATTCTTAATTATGGAGCACACGCCATCTACGGAATGGACCGGCACGACCTGTCCGATATCGCTCAGGAGCTTGGCCTGACCTTTGAGAGCCGGGAGGTCGACAAACGGAAGGTCATGTACGCCAAGGGCGGTCGGCTGATCAGTGCCCCGCTCAACTTCGTCAATCTGCTAAAGACCGACCTCTTGACCGCTACCCAAAAGGTGCGGTTTGTTGGGGAAATCACCTCGATCATCGCTCAGCTTCACAAGATGAAGAACTACCCCACCCTAGGCGACTTTTTGCGAGAATCCAAAGCCGATGAAGAAATTAAGGAGCTTTGGGTACACCTCGTCTGCTCCAACTTCTTTCTCTCGCCGGAAGATGCTTGTCAAGTGCCAGGTCCCGTCATCAGCGACTACTACCATAACCTGTTTCTGTCTCGCCGGCCGGTGAACTACATTCTGGGCAGCTGGAGCGTCATCACCGAACAGCTGAAGGATAAGATCGAACGGTCCGGCCGTTTTCAAATCCGGCTCAAGGACCCGATCGAGAGCATCTCGCTTGACGGAGATCGCTTTCTCTTGCGAAGCAAAACAAATGAAACCGCTTACGATCGTGTCATTCTGGCAATGCCGCTTCAGCAAGCCCTGCGCCTGCTTGCCACCACGCCTTGGGGGCCGCCGCTCGCTTCCTATGAAGGAAACACGCCCACCGAGGTCCTCATCTATGACCTGGGCTTACGGGAAGTAGTCGCGAGGCCGTTTGCCTATATCAGCGATATGGACCACAAGCTGTTCATCAGCGACGTCTCCGCCACCGACCCCAGCCTGGTTCCCCAGGGAGGTCAACTGCTTCAAGGGGTCGCCTACTTGACGGATCGGCACGGCCGGGAGGAAGAATACGACCGCTACCTGGAAGATCGGCAGGAGAAAATGGAATCGCTGTTCGACCGCTATTACCCCGGTTGGAGAGAAGCGGTGGTGGTCAAACGCGTCTCCAAAAAGGCGATGGTCACCAGCGTCAAGAACGTGCTGGGCAACGAGCTTCTCCCCATCACCCTTCCGGATGTCCCCTTCTACTTCTGCGGTGACGGCTGCGCCGGAAAGGGCGAGCTCGCCGAACGAGCCTTCTCCAGCGCTCGCGCGGCCGCACGGCTCGTTCTGGAGGAGGCACAGACGCCTCTGCCCGTGAGATAGTCTCTATGCTGAACCGTCTCGCCTTCGGAAGCTTCAACTCGAAGGGGTGAGACGGTTCATTAGTTTCTCCTCCGCCTGCTGCTTCTATCCTTTTGCAGGGGTTGTAGTGTGCGCAAACAAAATGCGCTATACTGGATCAAACTGGCTTTTACTTTTCTTTTGAGGTGTGCCATATGGGCTTCAAAAACAGCAAGACCTTTTCCATGAGCCATCTGCTCGTTCCTTTTGTCTTGCTCGGGATCTTTCTCTTTGTCCCTTCTCTACGAGATTGGCATCTCTTGATGGTGATTGCGCTATCGAGCCTATGGGCCTTCTATCTCATTCGCAAAGCAGCGCAACTCCCTGCTGCCAACGGACGATTCCGCAAAAAGCAATCGATCCTCATCCTCCTGGTGGATTTCAGCCTGATGGCCCTCATCCTATTGTTGCCGAATTGGAATGACCTGCTCGGACCTTCCTGGCTTGTCCTGCCATTTGTGCTGATCTATTCCTCCGAGCTCGGGATTCGCCAAGCCTTATACATAAGCGGATGCGCGTTGACCGCCCTCGTTCTTTTTCTCTTCACAACCGTCTCTGCACCTCCGCTCTTCGACCTGTTCATCACCTTGCTCTCCATGGTTTCCTTCATCTATCTCATTGGACGGAGGACCAGTTCCCTGCAGGAGTTGGCTTATCAAGATCCTCTGACGGGATTGCCCAATCGGTCCATGTTTATCGAACAGTTGACCTTCTCCTTGGACGCCGTCCAAAACAAGGACAGGCAGCTAGGCCTACTCTTCCTCGATCTGGATCAATTCAAATATGTCAATGACACGATGGGGCACAGCATGGGGGACCAGCTTCTGGCTCAGGTCGCCGAAAGAATTCGAACCGCCCTTCCCCACGATGCCCTGCTCGCTCGGATGGGCGGCGATGAATTTACGATTTTGCTGCCAGAGTTCCTTCACACCGATCGAGCGGTGGAGATCGCAGACACCATCCTGGACGTCATGAGGCCTTCTTTTCCCCTGGGGCATCAAGAGGTGTTTGTCACGATCAGCATCGGCATCTCCATCTTCCCTGTAGATGGAAAGGATCCCGAGACCTTGATGAAGAATGCAGACACCGCCATGTACCGGGCGAAGGAGCTCGGGCGCAACAATTATCAGTTCTATTCGCCCGTCATTGATACCATGAGCTCCCACCGGTTGAAGCTGGAGGCGATGCTGCGGCATGCGCTTGATCGGAACGAATTTGTTATGCTCTACCAGCCCCGCCTGAATCCGCTCACCGGCGACATGGTCAGCGTAGAGGCGCTGGTCCGCTGGCAGCATCCCGAATACGGGCTGTTGCCTCCCTCCGAGTTCATTGCTCTCGCAGAGGAAACCGGCCTTATCGTCCCACTGGGGGAGCAGGTGCTCCGCCTGACCTGCCGCCAACGCAGAGCCTGGATGGAGAAGGGCCTCGATCAGTTTCAGGTCAGCGTCAACCTGTCCGCTCGTCAGTTTCGACAAACCGATCTCCCGGAAACCATCGCAAGCATCCTTCGCGAGTGGAAGCTGAGCTCAGACTGGCTCGAGCTTGAGATCACCGAGACCGCCGCGATGCATGACGTGCATTTTGCAACGCTCATGATGCGCGTTCTGAAGGAGATGGACCTCAAGATTGCCATCGACGATTTTGGAACCGGGTATTCCTCGCTCAGCTACCTGCGCAAATTCCCGATCGATGTGATCAAGATCGATCGCTCCTTCATCAAGGGCATCGAGAACGAACCCGATGATGCGGCCATCGTCCATGCGATCATTGCCATGGCACAGACGTTAAAGCTGAATGTTACCGCCGAAGGGGTCGAGACAGCCGAACAGTACGAGTACTTGAAGAAGCTCGGCTGCAACCAGGTTCAAGGCTATTACATCGGCAAGCCCATGACACCCGACGAGCTAGAAGCCTGGATGACCCGAAATTCCATCGCGGATTACGCCTAGCCGCTTATCCGCTCTCATTTCATGCAGGAAGAGTGAATGAGCGACCATGAAGCCAAAAAGCCCCGAAATGATAGAATCATTTCGGGGCCGAGCTCCGTTTCAAGGGGTTGTCTGTTCGCAACTCAGCATACCCATAGGTGTGAAGATACGCACTAGGAGCAGCCCTCTTGACACCCGCCGCACGAGGAGGGCGCACAGGAGAGCGGCACTTGAAACAGCGGAGGCAGGGTTGCATCGTAGACTGCCATTCGCAGGCAAAGCCGAATTGCCTCCCATTCCGGCGATCGGGGTTCTAAGCCGAGCTGAGGTTCCAACTGCTTGCGTGACAAATGAAAGCGAAACTTGCGAAGGATGCGCATCCGCTTCTGCTCCAGAACCGACGGCTCAACCGCTACCTTCCATTCCTTCAGAAAATCCTCCAGCCTCTCGGCCTCTCCTTGAATACGAGCTTCCACCGAACTTTCCTTCCATGAGTTTCCTTCCCATGAGTTCCCTTTCATCGAATCCCCTCCCCTTTATCCTGCCATCTCTTCTCCCATCTCCTATCGTTCGGGTTTCTCTCCCGCCTCCAAGGCCTGCTCCGCCTGCCTCATCGCCTTCACGAGCCACAACGGTGGCTGATGGGCCAGCTTGGCATGCAGCTGCTCCAATTGCTCGGACACGCGCGTCCCCTGCACGACCTTGATCGGCATCACCCCGCGTCTCGTTACGCGAGCTGCTGCCGCCGGACCAATCTGACAGATGAAGAGAAGGGTGCAGTCCGCTACTGCCGCGACCCGATTCTCGATTTTGTCGACCTCTCCCTCGCCCTGACGGTGGCTCACGTCCCGACTCTCCACGTAGCGATAGCCAACCTCGTCGATCTCCAGAATCGTAAATCTCTCACAATGACCGAAATGAGCATCTACCGTCTTCCCGTCCATGGATGCAAAGGCTACCTTCATCCATGCGCCCTCCTCTCTGCCGCCAGCAGTTCATTGCCAACTCGGTTCAACCAATCGGCGGTTCCCCGGTACCCGACCGAGACGTGCAGGCCTACGCCGAAGCGATCAAAAATGGGGAACCCGCATGGGAGAAACGGAATATCTCGCCGATGAGCCCCCTGCTCCCCATGGGAATTGCTGATCCACAGGTCCGCTCCGCCGCTCGCAGCAAGCTCCTCCAAATCGCCCAAATCGCCGATCATCGTGCCGGTGGACAGCTTGCCTCCGGCATAGGGACGCGCGGCGGCAATCCGATGATCTGGCTTCGCTCCCATTTCGCGAAACCAGCTTTCTTGTACCGCCAGGTGATCCGCTTCCAGCGCCAGAGCAATTTTCTTGCCTCCGAAGACGAAGTGGGCGTCCAGCATCGCGTCCATGAGAAATTCCCGCTGCCAGCGATATTTGACCGACACCGGCTCCGAACCGATCCGTTGAAGGAAGCCGAAGAACTCGTCGGACTGCGCCAGCCCCGTGACACCGGCAAACAGCTTGTAAGGGATTCCGGCATGCTTCTCAAAGAGGCGAGCAGCCCCTTCCATACTCGCCCCCACCGCTATCGTCCAGTCGGAGGCTGCTGCCTGCTTCAGCAGATCGAGCGGCACGCCTCCTCTAGACAAGGGGGTGTGGCCGGTGAGCAGATGACCGGCGAGCGAGGTGGAGATGTCCGGAATCGCGATCACCTCCAGGCCGAAGCTGGCGATGATCTCCTTGAGCTCCATCACATCGCCGGGGGTGAGGTGGGAACCGGGAAGAAGGTTGACCCGGCCGCGAATCTTCTTGCGCGGAAGCGCGCTGCTTGTGAGAACCTCCTCCAGCAGCGCTTCGACGGTGCGGGCGTAGCCGCTTTCGAGCGAGCCCTCGAAATCGGGCAGCATCGCACCGGTTAAGAGCCTCCCGCCAAGCTCATGCTTCTTGCGATAAAGGGCCAATTCACCACGAATGTCCTCCCCCGACACGTCGGTTAGAGCGGTGCTAAGCACCACCATTACATCCGGATTGTGCTTCGCTCGAATGGTATCAAGCGCTTCATACAAACTCGCCTCTCCGCCGAAGATCACGTTGAACTCCTGCAAGGCGCTCGTCTGCAGCGCGATCGGCTCTCGGTAATGGCGTGTCATAAGCGCCTTCGTGAAGGCAGCGCAGCCTTGGGCACCATGCAGGATGGGCATGGCATGAAAAATCCCTTGAAGAGCAAGCGTTCCGCCCAGGGTCTGGCTGATCTTGAGCGGGTTCACGGATAGACGCTTGACCCCGCTGCCGGAAGAGCCCCGACCAGCGGCTTGAGCAGCAGATGAGGCATTTGCCGCCTGAGGATTGGAGGCGACTTTCGCAGCAGGGGAAGCATTAGCCTCCCGAGAAGCAGAGGCAGCGTTGGCTTCATCAGTGGTCCGTCCCATTCGCCCTCACCCCTTCCCATGGCGCCGGCCTACGCACCAGGTTCCATACTGGATGCTCCAGCGCTGCCACCAAATCTTGGGCCAAGCGCCGCATGCCCACATAACCTGCGTAAGCCTTGTGCCGCTCCTGGTTGATGTCGAGGAAGGGAATCTGCTCCTTCATCGAGACGTACAGGTTGCGGCCACCTGCGATCATGAGATCCGCCTTCCTCTCCCGCACAGTCCTCAGAATTCGGGCGGCTCCACCCTCCGGAATCAGCTCCGCGTCGAGACCGACCCGCTCCTTGATCCGGGAGACATCCTCCTCCGTGCTCTTGTTGGTGCCGACGCCGACCACTTGAATGCCCAGCTCCTGCAGGGCCGTGATCATCGACCAGCTCTTAACCCCTCCGGTGTACAGCACCGCCTTCTTCCCGCGCAGCTTCTTGCGGAGGGGCAGCAAGTCGTGCGTCAGCGACTCCTCCTCCGTGCGAATGAGGCGGCTGACCTTGCGGTCCATCTCCTCCCCGCCAATCAGAAATGCCAATTGGCGCAAGGAAAATCCCGTTTCCCTTGCGCCATAGAACGAGCCTTCGAAATATGGAATGCCGTACGTTTCTTCCATTCGCCGGGCAAGAGTAACAAGCGCGCGGCTGCAGACCACCATGTTCGCCTGCGCATGCCGCGCCTTCCCGATATCTCCGAATCGGCCGTCTCCGGTAATCCTCGACAACAGGCGAATGCCTGCCTTGGCCAGCAACGCTTCGATGTCCCACTGCTCGCCTGCGATGTTGTATTCCCCGATCAGGTTAACGAGCGGCTGCCCCTGTTCCTCCGGGGCCAGAGCTACTCCTTCTCCCCGAGCGATCACATGCTCGAACAGCGCTTCCCCGGCCAGGCGATTCCCCCAGTTCTTGCTTCCGGCAAAACCGGGACTGTGCACGGGGATCACGGGAATGCCGTGTGTCTTCTCCGCGTCCTGGCATGCCCGATCCATGTCCTCGCCCGTGAGCGCCGTCACGCAGGTGGAATAAACAAAGATCGCGGGCGGCTTGTAGCGGACCGCCAGGTCCCCTAAAGCATCCCGCAGCTTTTGTTCCCCGCCCATCACGATGTCCTGCTCGCTCAGGTCCGTGGTAAACCCATACCGGGACAGATCGGGGCCGGAGGAGAGACTCCCCCGGCTTTCCCAACTGTTCCCGAGGCATCCAATCGGACCGTGGATCAGATGCGCGGCGTCCGCAATCGGCAAGAGGGTAATCTGGGCGCCATCGAAGGCGCAGCCGCCCGCCGCTTCTCCAGGCTTCGGCCGGGCACATCCCTTCTTCTCCGGCTTGCTGTGTTCGCAAGCCGGTTCCTGAGACCATTCGTTCCGGCTCCCCTTCATCCTGACGCCTCCCTTCGCATATCGCTCCTCCGGTTTCAACCCTTCTCCTCGCTTCTCACTCCGCTTGTCCGGCCTCCTACTTACCGGACGAGGTCGAAATTGTAGCCGGGCGAGTCTTCATCCAGCTTCTCGAGCACGCTGTTCACGGTCATTGTGAGCAGATTTAGGGCTCCTTGGTAGCCGATAATCGGATACCGGTGGAGGTGATGCCGATCGAAGATCGGGAAGCCGACCCGAATGAGCGGCGTATCCGAATCATTCGCGGCATACTTCATGTGCGTGCTGCCGTAGACGAAGTCGACCGGCTCGGTCAGAAGCAGGGAGCGCATGTGCCACAGGTCCTTGCCGATGTGCACCTTGCCGTCTATGCCGTAAGGGGAGGACTTGAGCAGCTCCGTTGCCTCTTCCTCGAATTCCTTGTCGCCGTTTGTGCAGACAATGTGCACCGGTTCAAGCCCCACTTCGAGGCAAAAGGAGAGAAGCCCGAGCAGAAAGTCCGGTTCGCCCGCCATGGCCACACGCCGACCGTGCAGGTACGGGTGCGAATCGGCATAGGCATCGACGACGCGGCCGCGCTCTTTCACGAGTGCTTCGGGAATCGGCTTGCCGGAGAGACGGCTCACCTCGGCGAGCAGCTTGTCGGTCGCCGAGATGCCGATCGGCGAATACAGGGAAACCGTCTCATGCTTCCATTTGTCCTGAACGGCAGCAGCCGTCTTCTTCGTGGAGTATTTCTGCAAGAAGACCGTACCGCTGGCTCCGGGGGCCGCCGCTACTTCCTCCGGCGTCGTCCCTCCATAATAGTAGTGATACTCTCCGTCCGCCGGTGAATCGAGGTTGTCGCTGTAATCCCCGAGTACAGTGAGATCAGCGCCGAGCAGGGAGAAAATTCGTTTGATTTCTGCGAAGTCTCCCGTGTAGGTATCAAAGCCCATGACCACATTCACCGCACCGGGACGTGCTGGTGCGAGGGATGGGTCCAGGCCGCCCCGCTCGGACAGGAACGTGAGCATGGAGCGCATCATGACATCGTAGCCCGTAATATGCGAGCCGACGAAGCTTGGCGTATTGGCAAACGCCACCGGGAAGTCCTCCGGAATCGCTCCTTGCTGGCGGGCATTGCCGATGAAGGAGCCCAAGTCGTCTCCAATTACCTCGGCCATGCAGGTGGTGCTCATCGCGATCATCTCCGGCTTGTATAACGCTGTGGCGTTGCGAAGCCCTTCGATCAGGTTGTTCATCCCGCCAAAAACGGCTGCATCCTCCGTCATCGAGGAGGAGACGGCTGGCACCGGCTCCTTGAAGTGGCGGGACAGATGACTGCGGAAGTAGGCGACGCAGCCTTGGGAGCCCTGAACGAACGGCAGCGTCTTGGCGAAGCCCAGTGAGGCGAGCAACGCACCCAGCGGCTGGCAGGCCTTGGCCGGGTTGATCACCAGTGACTCCCGGGCAAAATTCTTCTCGGCGTATTCCTTCGTTTTGGTATACGCCAGAGTGCTTTCAACCTCTTGAAGGGAGCAGGGGTTCTCGAATTGCCGCTTACGCTCGGCCTGCTCTTTGTATTCTCCGGTGGAGAACAGCGTGTTATGGTCGCGTGTTACGAATGAATCGGACATTCAAAGCCCCCCTTTACACCGTTTTTTTCATCAGGCCCCACACCGGGCTGTTGATGGCCATATCCATGTCGCGGGCGAACACCTTGAACCCGTCGAAGCCGTGGTATGGACCGCTGTAATCCCAAGAGTGCATTTGACGGAACGGAATGCCCATCTTGTGATAGACGTACTTTTCCTTCACACCGGAGCCCATCAGGTCAATATCAAGCCGCTTGGACAGAAACTCGAGGTCGAACGCGCTCGGGTCATCATACAGGATCGTGCCGTTCTCGAGGTCCTTGATCGTACGGGCGTACTCTTCCTTGTGCGCGAACTCGAAGCCGGTGGCGACAATCTCCATTCCCAGGTCCTCATAAGCGCCGATGGTATGGCCAGAGCGAAGGCCGCCAATGAGGAGCATAACCTTCTTGCCTGCAAGCCGCGGGCGGTACTTGGCGATAACCGCGTCCATCTCCGCCTTGTATTCCGCGATGACGCGCTCCGCATTGTCCTGAATGGTCTGATCGAAGCGGGACGCGATGTTCCGCAGGCTCTCATAGGTCTTGGAAGGGCCGAAGAAATTGTATTCCATCCATGGAATGCCGTACTGCTCTTCCATGGTGGTACAGATGTAGTTCATCGAACGGTAACAATGGATCAGGTTGAGCTTGGAGTGATGCGCGATGCTTACCTCATTCAACGTACCGTCGCCGGTCCATTGAGCGATGACGCGAAGGCCGATCTTCTCCAGAAGAATCCGCGAAGCCCAAGCATCGCCGCCGATGTTGTAGTCCCCAATGATGCATACATCATACGGGGTCGAATCGGCAATCTCTCCTTTTCCCATCACATGGTCGCGGATGGCATCGTTGGCGATATGGTGGCCCAAGGATTGGCTCACCCCGCGGAAGCCTTCGCAACGAACCGGGACGACCGGCATGGACAGCTCCTTGGTCATCTTCTTGCCGACAGCTTCGATGTCGTCGCCGATCAAGCCGACCGGGCATTCCGATTGAACGGAGATTCCTTTGGCAAGCGGGAACATCTCGGTGATTTCCCGGCAGATCTGCTCCAGCTTCTTGTCGCCGCCAAAGACGATGTCCTTTTCTTGATAATCGCTCGTGATCTGCATGGCTCCGAAGGCATCCACACCGAGCACGCCGTTCTGATAATTGCGCCGGGTTCCCCAGCTGTATTGACCGCAGCCGACCGGACCGTGGCTGATATGCACCATATCCTTGATCGGCCCCCAGACCACGCCCTTGGAACCGGCATAAGCACACCCGCGGACCGTCATGACACCCGGACGGGATTTGATGTTGGACTTCACCGAGCATTTGCTGCTTTCGATGGTTTCCTCCGTCGCAACCTCAAAATGCTTCGCGCGCAGCTTCCTCGTCTTCTCCGGATACGCCTCGAGGAGTTCCTGAATCAGCGCCTCGCCTTTTTCTACCGAAAGTCTCTTCTCCGTTGTGCTCATGCTCTAGCCTCCTTCGCCTCCAGCCGCTTGATCATCGTCTCGTCGTCCTCGATTACCCCGAATTCCATGAGCAGGTCCTCGAGCTCCTCCATTTCGATCGGGGTGGGAATGGTCAGCATATCATTGTGGAGGATCTTGTCGGCAAGCGTCTCGTATTCCTTCGCTTGCGGATGGTCGGGGAAATACTGGGCTACGGTCATTTTGCGGAGCTCGGCGTGCTGTACGACATTATTCCGGGGAACAAAATGGATCATTTGCGTATTCAGCCGGCGGGCCAGCTCCATGATCAGTTCATCCTCACGGTCGGTATTGCGGCTGTTGCAGATGAGGCCGCCCAGGCGCACACCGCCGGAGTTGGCGTATTTCAAGATCCCGCGAGCGATGTTGTTGGCTGCATACATGGCCATCATCTCGCCGGAACAGACAATGTAAATCTCCTGAGCTTTGTTCTCGCGAATCGGCATCGCAAACCCGCCGCACACGACGTCGCCCAGTACATCATAGGAGACGAAATCCAATCCCTCATAGGCCCCTTGCTCTTCCAGAAAGTTGATGGAGGTGATGATCCCGCGACCCGCACAGCCGACCCCAGGCTCCGGTCCGCCGGACTCAACGCATTGAATGCCGCCGAAGCCTTCGCCTACCACGTCCTCCAGCTCGAGGTCTTCAACGGTCCCGCGCTCGGCAGCCAGGTGAAGCACCGTTTGCTGGGCCTTCGTGTTCAGAATCAGACGGGTGGAATCCGCCTTCGGATCGCAGCCGACAATCATGATTTTTTGGCCAAATTTCGATGCTAGCTGGGCCAGCGTGTTTTGGCTCGTCGTGGACTTTCCGATACCGCCCTTACCGTAAAATGCGATTTGTCGAAGCTTTCCCATGTTTCTCAACCTCCCAGATTGGATGTAGGCTTCGGCTCCAGGGAGAAGGCTCCCCGCCCCAGATGCCGATAATACTTTGCGGCTTCCAGCAGCTCCTGTTCCAGCTCTCCCTTGCCGATGATCGGCACAATCCCCGCTTCCCGAACAAGCCGGGTCGGCTGTTCCCCTATGCCGGAAGTGAGCAAAATCCGGCAATCGGACAACATCGCGATGGTTTCCTCCAGCATTCTCCGTTTGCTTGCGGGGTCGGTACAATCAGCTTTCCCGTTGCAATAGGCCTGAACCTTGCGGACCCCGAGGAGCTGAAGACGCTGCCCCTCAACCTCATAAACTAGAAACTCTTTGGCATGACCGAAGTGAAGGTTCACCTTGCCATTGCCTCGGGTGGCAACGGCGATTCGGACCGGAGCGGGTCGGCGCTCCCGCACATCATCTCCGCAAGCGCCGCCTCGTCGCTCCCGCTCGCCTCGCTTGCCGAGCATCTGCTTTTCCAGTTCGAGCTGAATCGCCTCCCTTTCCTCACGGGTATAGGTTTTGCGGATCGCCTTCACGTCCGGCTCGACGGCGGATGCGGTGTCTCCCCCCAGAAAACCGATCGCATCGGCCCGACACTGGCGGCAATGCCGCATGACCGGCATAACGGCAGAGCAAGCTTCTTGAACCTTCAGGGCTTCGATTCCACTTGGCCCTGTACGTCTTTCCCTTTCATAAAGACTGCCCGGGCTGATGATGAGCGGCATGATGTTGTGTGTAAAGGCTCCCCAGGCTTTTGCCGCCGCGGCCACCCGAAGCAGGTGATCTGCGTTTATGCCCGGGATATGCACGGAGTTGATTTTGCAGAGGATGCCTTTCTCTCGAAGCCCTTCGATCCCAGCGGCTTGTCGTTCGAGGAGAATCCTGGCGGCATCCCGCCCTTTGTAGGTCTTACCTCGCCAGAAAACCCGGTCATAGATCCGCTCCGCCACTTCCGGGTCAACCGCATTCACCGTCACGGTAACATGGCGAATGTTCAGGCGTTCCAGATCATCCAAGTGGTCTTCCAGCTTCAATCCGTTGGTGCTGAGGCAGAGCTCCACATCCGGCCACTCCTCTCGAATGAGAGAGAACGTCTCGAACGTCTGCCGCGGATTCGCGAGCGGATCTCCAGGGCCGGCGATGCCCACCACCGAGAGCTGCGGCAGCGTGTGGGCGATTTCTCTCACCTTATCTGCCGCTTCCTGAGGCTTTAGAACCCGGCTGACGACACCGGGTCGGCTTTCACTGACACAATCGAATTTCCGGTTGCAGTAGTTGCAGTGAATGTTGCATGCGGGAGCGACAGGCAGATGCATCCGAGCATAGTAATGATGAGCGTCTTCGCTGTAGCAGGGGTGGCGGATCGAACGATCTTCCATGGCTTCACCGGTCCTCTCTTTCGCATGTAAGGTTAGTTTCCCTCTCTTTGAAAATCCGTTGTGGAATTGACTACATCGTACCGAGTTCAGGGAAAAAACGTCAATGATGTACACCGCTTACAAACGCATTTTAACAATTTCGTCGCATTATATGTCATATATAATTACACATATATAACATGTATTCGCTTACAAGCTTTTTTAAAGCGCTTCAATTCGATGATTCCCTTGAAAACTGTTCTCAATTACCGATTGATTAGAAGCAACCCCCTTGTCAAACCGCTAAATCGATCTATAATGTGGATAAATCCAGGCTTCCAAAAGGAGGACTCCATGCCCGTTCTCGTCCATTTGTTTGCCGGTCTCGCCGATGAAATCGGCACCACCTCCCTCTCCTTCCCTCTATCAGGAAAAGAAGAATGCACCGTAGGCAGCCTGAAGGCGGAGCTCACCCGCAAGCACCCCGGAGCCGAACGACTCGTCCGACAATCCCTCACCTCCGTCAATCGCAGCTACGCCCCGGACGACCGTCTTCTTCAGGACGGCGACGAGCTGTCGCTCATCCCGCCTCTCTCCGGCGGATAACCGTCATGGAAACCAAACAAGGCTAAAGCAAAACCGGAAGCTCCCGGAAATGCTTTAGCCTTGTTTGATTTTGGATGTAGGTTCCTGTCACTTGGCAGCGAGAGGAGACAGCCCGCTGCAGGCCTCGCAGCGCGGGACGGCCTCCACATCGACCTCAACCGATTGAAAGGTCAGCGCATCAAAGCGAAGCAGCTTGCCCACGAGACCCGGCTTGCCAAGCAGTGCCTTAATGGCTTCAAGGGATGCCATGCAGCCAGCGAGACCGGAGACCGCACCGAGCACCGGAAACCCAAGGGGCACCCACCCCTGCGGGGAGACCGGATAGAGGCAATCCAAACAAGGTGTCTCTCCCGGAAGGATCGTCGTGAGCGAGATTTCATATCCGCACATTGCCGCCTCTACCATTGGTTTTCCTTCCTGCAAGCACATTCGATTCAAGGCGTACCGTTCCGGAAAATCATAACGCGCATCAATCACCAGATCTGCCTGACGCACAAGCGCTTGAACCCGTTCCCCTTCGATCCGACTGTCCAGCACCTGGATCTCCACCTCCGGGTTCAGCCGAGAGAGACTCTCCTCGGCTTGCTCGACCCGAACCCGGCCGATCCCCTCCGTTGACATAAGCACTTGGCGGTTGAGGTCCGGAAGCGTCGTCACCCCTTCGTGTACGAGAATCAGCTTGCCGACCCCCGCCGCAGCCAGGTAAAGAGCAGCCGTCCCTCCCAACCCTCCAACCCCTGCGACGAGCACCGTAGATTGTCTTAGCTTGGCCTGACCCTCCATTCCGACCAAATCCATTTGCCGAAAATAGCGCCCTGCCCCTGCTTGCGGGTCCTCCAGATCGATCTCTAGCTCCCTCTCCCGTTCCTCCAACTATCCTCACTCCTCATCGTGAAAGTTTTTGCTAGAGCGTGTTTGCAAGCACTCCATTTCCAAGTACAATTAACGCTAACATCCTCAAGGAGGTCGCCTCATGGATCACGATCGTTACTCCAGGCAAATTCGATTCTCCGGCATCGGCTTGGACGGGCAAAGCGCCCTCCGCCGGGGACACGCCGTCATCGTCGGCCTGGGCGCCCTCGGTTCCGCCATCGCCGAAACCCTAACGAGAGCGGGCATCGGAACCTTAACCATCCTGGACCGGGATTACGTCGAGCGAAGCAACCTGCAACGTCAAACGCTCTACACCGAGGAGGATGCCGCTTCCCAGTTGCCGAAGGCCATCGCCGCCCGACAGCGGCTGACCCTCCTCAATCCCGAGGTAACCATACACGCCCATGTGCTGGATGCGGGGCCAAAGGAATTGGAAGCCTTCCTTCCCGAGGCACAGCTGCTGCTGGACGGCTCCGATAATTTCGACACCCGTTTGATGCTGAACGACCTCTCCCACAAACACCGCATCCCTTGGATATACGGGGCCTGCGTAGGCAGTGCCGGAATGAGCTTCACCATTCTTCCAGGTGAAACGCCGTGCCTTCGCTGTCTCCTCTCCTCAGGAGCCGTTTCCGGAGAGACATGCGATCGGGGAGGCATCATCGCCCCTGCGGTCCAGACCGTTGCCGCCTATCAGGCAGCCGAAGCGCTCAAGCTGCTCACCGGACGAAAAGACAGCTTGCGTTCCTCTTTTCTATCCTTCGATTTATGGCGAAACCAACACCTGGAGCTGGATCTATCCGGTATGCGTACTCCTCACTGTCCAACGTGCGGACAGACACCAACCTTTCCACACCTTACAACCGATAACCGGGTTAAGGCTGCTGTGCTATGCGGGCGAGACACTGTGCAGTTGCGCCCAGCCGGCGGCCTCCCCCTTTCTCTGGATGGGCTCGCCGAGCTGTTTGCCCGCATGGATGGCCAACTCGACCGCAACCCCTATCTCCTCTCGTTTTCCCATGACGGCAAGCGGCTCGTTTTCTTTCCCGATGGACGCATTCTCGTTCATGGGACCAAGAGCATCGCAGAGGCCAAACGGTTGTATCATGGGCTGCTGGGATAAAGCATGGCGCCCACTTCACCCGCAACCTTCCAGCAGGAACGACCTGCCCCGCTCTCGTACAGGCGAGAGATGGGAGCAGGCCGTTTTTTTGCATTATCCCGAAAATCCGTCTACAGATTGTTCGTGCCCGTACTGATCGTATAGGCTTCCTCCACCCGGCTGATGAAGATCTTCCCGTCTCCGTAATGTCCCTTCGGCTGTGTGCGGGCATGGCGCATGATGATGGACACCAGATCCTCCTTGTCCTCATCCTCGATGACGATCATCAGCATGACCTTGGCGATTTCATCGTAGTGGATGCCTCCCGCCTCGATACCTCGCTGTTTGCCGCGTCCGGAAACCTCCGTCTTGGTTACAGAAGGAAACCCTGCTTCCAGCAGCGCCGAGATCACCTCGTTCACCTTTTGCGGCCGAATGATAGCCCTGACCATTAACATGCCTCTCACCCTTTCGTCTCCTCGTCGAGTTCTCCTGAATCGAAAAACCCACCCTCAGCATACGGGCAGGCTGTTCCATCGGTCAATTGCAATGTGTAAGAAAACATTACACTTTTGATGATTATTAAATTGTTTTCACAAAATTTTCATCCGATACGTTAGATATTATCACACAAATGATCATCCCGCTTCCCGGATGACCCTCCCGTTCGGGTACTATCGTACCTTCCAAGCCTTTTTCGAGGAGCTCCCATTTCACAATATTGCCATTTCTAACAACGGATAGTGTCAAAATCTATTTACAACGTTGAGATAACTCGTTATATTTTGATGTAACTTTTGATGTGAGGAGGATTGACATGCGTTCTCTTGCTCGTATTGGACTCTCCCTTCTTTCGATGGTGCTATTCCTGGGGATTGCCGGCTGCGGCAGCTCGTCCGATTCCGCCGCTTCCCCCTCGACATCTCCGTCTGCCTCGACAGCGCCCTCGGACCCCGCTTCTCCTTCGCTCTCTCCCGCCGACAGTCCGTCCCCCTCTTCTTCTCTCTCTCCTGTGAAAGAGGTCCAGCTCCTCGTCCCCGCAGCCGCCAGCTTGACCGAGAGCCTGGAGGAAATTCAGCCGCTCTATGAAGCTAGTCATCCCGGAGTAAAGCTGGCTTTTAACTTTGGGGCCTCCGGCACTCTCCAGAAGCAGATCGAGCAAGGCGCCAAGGCGGACCTCTTCCTGTCAGCAGGGGCCAAGCAGATGAAGGCATTAGTTGAGGGCAAGTTGATCGATGCCTCCACCCGGAAGGACATCCTCTTGAATGAACTGGTTCTGGTCGTTCCCACGGAAGGAGGCGAAGACATCACTTCGCTCGACGATCTAAAGGCAGCCTCCTTTAAAAAGCTGGCCGTTGGCACACCGGAGTCCGTACCGGCCGGAACCTACACCAAGGAGACGCTTGAGAAAGCCGGACTTTGGACTGCGCTGGAACCCAAGATGGTCTTTACGAAGGATGTAAAACAGGTCCTGAACTACGTCGAAACCGGAAATACGGAAGCCGGTTTTGTGTACAAATCCGATGCTCTCGCCTCCACCAAAGCCAAAATCGCCCTCACCATAGACAAAAGCCTGCACAGCTCCATCACCTATCCGATCGGGATCCTGCAAGCGACCGAACATCGCGCGGAAGCCCAAGCGCTTTATGACTATCTGATCTCACCGGAGGCGGTTGCGATCTTTGTGAAGCACGGCTTCCTGGCCGCCGAATGATTCCCGATACGGTCAGGTGGGGAGATCTATGGGCTCCAATCGGTCTCTCGCTCAGAATCTCCCTGCTGGCGAGCCTCCTCGTCTTCGTGATCGGGGTTAGCCTCGCCTGGCTGCTTCGCCGCCGCCGATTTCCCGGTAAGTTAGCGCTGGAGACGCTGTTCATGCTACCTCTTGCCCTTCCACCTACGGTCGTCGGGTTCTTGCTCCTCGTCCTGCTCGGCCGAAGAGGTCCGGTCGGTCGCTTCCTGGAACGGGTCTTCGACTACAGCCTTCTATTTACACCGGGAGCGGCTGTCATCGCCTCCGTCATCGTTGCCTTTCCCCTTGTCTATCAATCGGCCAAGACCGGGTTCGAGGAGATCGATCCGGACCTGGAGGCGGCGGCCCGTTCGATCGGAGCAAGCAACTGGCAGCTGTTCACTCGCGTCAGCCTTCCCCTTGCATGGAAGCCGCTCGTCACCGGCTACATTCTTGGCTTCGCTCGCGGACTCGGGGAGTTCGGCGCGACTTTAATGGTGGCCGGCAACATCCCCAAGGTTACGCAGACTTTGCCCATGGCCATCTACCTGGCCGTTGATCAGGGCAAGACGGCTTTAGCCTGGTACTGGACGACTGCCACCATCCTGATTGCCTTCGGCATGATCTTCATCACCACAAAATTGCGAAAATAGCTAGGCTCCATCCAAGCAAAAACGCCCCGTTCTCAAAGGTTGAGAGCCTTGAACGTGTCTGTAAATACGCTCAAGGAGAACGGGGCGTTTCTTTTATTCTGTATTAGCCGGTTTAAGGAACCATCTGCAGACTGCTTACTCCGTAATAAGCTTGAAGAAGAGGGATGAGTCCTAATGGATTCCGCCGCAAATCTTTTGCACTGAAGAACAGACTGCCGCGTATTTCGGCAATGCCGTGGTTATAGGCCAACTGATTCACGATCTCTTGGGCTGTTGACCAACCCACCTCCGAGGTTCCCAGCTTATAAGGGGCGTGCCCGATATAGAGCTTGACCTTCGTTCCTCGAACCTCGTTCGCCCACCAATCGGCAATAAGATCGTAGCGGACGATTGTCCGAGACATGCTCCAGTAGAGCTGCGGAGCTACATAGTCGACCCATTCGTTTTGAATCCAGGTCCGAACATCGGCATAGGTGGTGTCGTAAGCGGTCATGCTGGCTTTCGTATCGGAGCCGGTCGGATCGTCCGCCTTGTTCCTCCACACCCCATAAGGGCTGATTCCGAAAGAGAGGCCCGGTTTCACTGCTTGGATCCCTTCCGACAAGCCTTTCACGAATTGGTTGATGTTGTCTCTGCGCCAATCGCCTTTGTTGACGAACCCGGCGTTGTTGTCATTCTGAAAAGCCGCATTGTCATTGAATTTAACCGTTGCTGTCTCCCCGGATGGATAGAAGTAATCATCCAGGTGTACCCCGTCAATGTCATACCCACGAACCACTTCCAGGATGGCATCGATGACATGCGCACGAGCCTGCGGAATCCCCGGGTTGATGTACAGCTTGCCGCCGAAATTCACGATCCAGTCGGGATGCTGGTTCACCACATGATTCGCCGGAAGCTGGGGAGCCGCTCCGGCCGTAGCCCGGAAGGGATTGAACCATGCATGGAACTCCATCTTCCGCCGGTGTGTTTCGTCAATGAGGAAGCGAAGCGGGTCGTACCCCGGATCTTTGCCTGCCGTCCCGGTCAGATAAGAGGTCCATGGAACGAGCTCGGACGGGTAGATGGCATCGGCGGAAGGACGGACCTGAACAAACACCGCGTTCATGCCCATCGCTTGGATCTCATCCAGGAGCTGGATATACTCGGCCTTCTGCTTCTCCACGTTGCCGTAAGATTTTGAACTCGGCCAATCCAGGTTGAACACCGTCGAAACCCATACCCCGCGCATCTCCTCCGAAGCACTGACCACGGGCGGCTTCACAGGAGGAATCGTTGGGGCTGTCGGGGATGGCGTTGGCATTGGAGCCGGTGGAACAGTAGGAACCCCACCCGTTCCGGACCCAGGGGCCCCCGGTGTCTCCCCGCTTCCCCCATTTCGGCCGGAGGTGAGAATGACGGCACGCTGCCCAGCGTCCCAAACGACCTGAATGCCCAACAGCTTTTCGCTGACAAACCGAATCGGCACCATCGTACGCCCTCGAACGACCTCCACAGACGCATCGAGAGGAACCGCAACACCGTTCACCACAGCCGTTTTTTGTCCTTCTGCAAGCACCATCGTCTGTGAATCCATCTGGATGGTAGCCGCTCTCTTCGAAGGAGACCAGTCGATCTTCGCCCCGAAGCTCTCGCTAATCACCCGAAGCGGAACCATCGTCACCGTGCCTCCCGCTTTCCCCACCGGTTTCAGGTACGGCGGTACATCGGTAGCCAAAACCTTTCCATCCAGGATCAAGCGGATGTCGGACGCTGCCCGCGCCTCAAGCCCGCCCGTAAGCGGCCACAGAAGCACGAGCACCAGCAAAAGAAGAAACCTTGCTTGGACTTTCATGGTTACCCTCCGAACCTGTAGTATAGTAGACGTATCCTGCGACTCTCTCATTATAACGGCTCCATAGGCTAGGAAAGTTGCAAGAATGGGCAAAAAATCGTATTTCTTTGTTCGAACCCCCAAAAGGCAAAAAGGAACAGCATGCGAGGTTTGATTATTCGCCAAAGCGGGTAACCGTGGCCAGCTTTAATCAAAGAGCCATTCGTCTCTATGAGAATTTCGGCTTTCACCCGGATTCATCTTTCATGAGAGGTTCTACCGAATTTCGTACGCTGATTCAAGATTAAGTTTCTTAAGATCTTCTATGAAAATGGAGTGAGAGAAGATGGAGCTTTACGCCGTGCACTTTGCAAATGAATTTAAGTATGCCGATTACCGCACCCTTTACCATCATGATGAGCGAACCGCGTTGGTTCCTGGGTTTGTGTTCTTGTACTATGTTGCCAAGATAGGAGATCAAGTCGTTTTGTTTGATACGGGTTTTCGAAGCGAGGATACCGCAAGAGGATATGGGACGCATTTGCTTGATGTGAAGGAGGAAGTGCTTGCCTTAACAGGGGGAAGAGCCGATCTTATCTTTATCACGCATGAACATTTTGATCATGTGGAAAATCTGGATTTGTACCAAGGAGCCGACATCATCGTTGCAAAAGCTGCCTGGGAGGAAATCCAAAGGGCATATCCAGCGATGACAAGTCAACTCATGCGAACATCAAACGTTCAGATGGTGGAAGATGGGTGTGACGTTCAAGGTTCCTTTTATTTTCAGGTGATAGGCGGACATACGAAAGGCTCTTCTGTCATTTCTTTTCAAGAAGGAGAGAAAACGTTCGTCATCTCCGGAGATGAGACCTACTTGCTTGATAACTTTGAGAGGCAGATTCCAAATGGAAACGTGTATAGTTTAGAGAAAAATCGTGAGTTTATTAAGCGGGTACATCGTGAGGGTATGATTCCTTTACCCAGTCATGATGCGTCTATTATTGAAAAGTATCCACGAATATCCGAGCATATCGTAAGGATTATTTGAGCATAAGAGACTGCCTCTACGGGTGGTTGCAAATAGAAATACAAGGCGGTTCCAAACAAGGATTTAGGAAACAAGGATTCATTCCGAATCTCCTATATTTTTGAGAGCAACGTAGATATCGATTTCGTTATCGAGACTTTCGGGACTGTACCGTTCATCCCAGATTTCAAAATCATAGCATTTCAAGGATCTCCCGCTTTCCTGAGGCCACAAGCCATACAAATAGTCGTAGGTATTCTGCAAGCCCGATTCGGGGCCTTTGTGGGTGCCGACAACATATTCGCTTGCTTCTACTTCGTGATGAACCATACCGGTTGGAGGAGGGCCAGCCTGCGTTACTTCAAAGCCAATGAAATGAGAAAAAGGATCCCGCTTTGCATCAAAATGCTCATCCATCGGATACATTTGCAGCAAGAAGACGTGATTCTCTTTCCGGTATGTGATTTCGGATTTCCGTTCCAACAACCGGGAATGCAGCTCTCGGCCCAGACCAGACTCGAATGTCTCAACCGTGGCTTCCACCCGAAACCCCAATAACTGAAAAGAAGGCAGCATGAGCACTTTGGTTTTCATCCACACACTCCTCACACTCATACTAGGAGTAACTTCCAACATGATGCTCTTTAAAGATACCGAGGATAGAGGTAAGAATCAATCCCAAAAGGGAATCAGAAGAATCGAACGAATCAATAGAAACGCCTGCCCCACCGGATGAAAGAGCCGGAGGAGGCAGGCGTGCTTAATTCTCGGGAGATTACAAGGCTTACAAGGCGAACCTACTCTTACACTGGAATGTCGTTCCTTACCGGGACGATTCGATCCAGCCCGTTCAGGTAAGGACGCAAAGCGCGCGGAATCGTGACCGATCCATCCTCGTTCTGGTGATTTTCCAGGAGAGGAATGAGAATGCGCGGGGTCGCAACCGCCGTGTTATTGAGGGTGAAGCAGTACTTGAGCTCCCCCTTCGCATCCCGATAGCGGATTCCCGCCCGGCGGGCCTGAAAGTCCCCGAGAAGCGAAGCCGAATGCGTCTCCCCGTAGGCAAGGCGGCTTGGCATCCATGTTTCGATGTCAAACTGCTTGTAGGTCTTCTGCGACATATCGCCGATACAGACCGCCACAACCCGGTAGGGCAGCTCCAGAAGACGCAGCAGCTCCTCCGCGTTCTCCGTAATCTCAGCCAGGCACCGCTCCCCGGCTTCTTCGTCCGCTTCGCAGAGAACCACCTGCTCGACCTTGGCAAATTGATGCACCCGATAGAGCCCACGGACATCGCGCCCCGCCGAACCCACTTCACTGCGGAAGCAAGCGGTGGCTGCCGTCAAGCGGATCGGCTCTTCCACCGAAACGATCTCGCCTCCGTAATAAGCGACGAGCGAAGCCTCCGATGTTCCGACGAGACAGGTTCCTTCCCCTTGGATGCGGTAAACCTGATCCTCCCCAAGCGGGAAGAACCCGGTGCTCGCCATCGCCTCGGGCTTCACCAGAAGGGGAACATCCAGGAGGGTAAAACCGCGGCGCAGCAAAAGGTCGATCGCCAGCTGCTGAACCGCCCGGTGAAGCTGGGCTCCAATGCCGGTCAGGTAATAATTCCGGCTGCCGGCCACCTTCACCCCGCGGGGAAGATCGAGAAGGCCAAGCGTTTCGCCAAGCTCCACATGGTCTCGCAAGGGAAACGATTGTGCCTGCGGTTCGCCAACCCGCTTCACTTCGACATTGTCCGCATCCGATTTTCCGTCCGGCGTATCCGGCGAAACAAGGTTCGGCACGAGCAGCAGAAGCGAGTCCAGCTCGGCGCCGACCGCGTTCCACTCCTCCTCTAGTTTGGCAAGCTTAGCTCCCAGAGCGCGAATCTCCGCCCTTTCCTTCTCGAATGCCTCCCAGCCTTCGGGATGGTGTTCTCCTGTTCGTTTTCTCACTGCCATTTGCTCACTGCGAACGTTTCGCTCCCGGCGGAGCTCTTCTGTCTGCTGCTGCAGCGTTCTTTTGAGTTGATCCAGCACCAGAATTCGTTCGAGCGAGACGGGGATGCCCTTTCGATCGGCAATCGCCTGTACGCGTTCCGGCTGTTGCCGGATGATGGTCATGTCTAGCATGGGTAGCACTCCTTCGCGAGTTTGAGTAAAAAGACAAAAAGCGCCCCTCATCCGTTTGGGACGAGGAGCGCTTCAGCTCGCGGTGCCACCCAACTTGAACGAATCCGACAGGCGGGTTCGAACCACTTTGGTTCCGCGGTAACGGGCGGTCCGGTTCACTTGGTCACAGCGAGAAGAGCATGGGCGCTCGATCGTGATCGATACTCAACCTTCCGGCTATAACCTGGCGAGAACGCCTCCGAGTTGGATGCTCATCATCGGCGAATGGCAATATGAAGATGGTAAGCAACACTATACCACAGCGAAAAATCCGGGGCAAGAGGAAGCCGGTCGGGTGAAGAATAGGGAGGGATCCGGCCTCGGTGCTTTCTCCGTTCGACATAGACCATACGAATGGGCTAGCTTTATAGAGTTTCCATGCGGATGCGGCTCCCACCACCGGATGGCTCCGCAGGCTCCACAATAAGCCGCTTGGGCAAGCGAGCGCGCAGTTCCGGCACGTGGCTGATCACACCGACGGTCAAGCTCTCCAGCTGCAGCTGTTCCAACGCACTGACTACCGTATCCAGCAGATCCGGGTCAAGCGTGCCAAAGCCTTCATCGAGGAAAAAGAACTCCAGCGGAGCTTCTCCCGTCAGTTGAATTTGAGCCGACAAGGCGAGGGCAAGCGCAAGCGAGGTCAGGAACGTTTCCCCTCCCGAGAGGGTGCTGACGGGACGACGGATTCCGCCGTTGGCATCGTCGCGGATGATGAATCCTCCCTCGGAATCCACCTCAATGGCGTAGCGGCGGCGAGTTAATTGACCGAGTCGGTCGGATGCCGCATGCGTGACCTGTACGAGCTGCTCCTTTGCTACGTAATCGATGAACGCATTTCCGCGTAACACGGTCTGCAGCTTCCCCATCCGTTCAAGGTGAACGTCCAGAACTCCCCTGCGTTCCTCCAGCGCCTTCCACTGCACATGCCGGGTTTGCAGCTCCTCCCGGTCTCGGACCGCTCGGGCCCGCCGTTCGAGAGCCGCCTCGTCCTCCTCACGGATTGCCGTAGTCGAAGCCACGACTTCGTTCCATACGTCATCCGTAACGAAGCGGCCGTCCTGCTTGACCGCAAGCTCCGCCAGCTTCTCACGCAGGAGAGCCGTTCGTTCGCGGAACTCTTGAAGGCCGCGGGTCCATGCCTCCTCGGTTTGGCTATCCAGCAACGCCGCGCTCACCTCATCCGCATCGCG
The DNA here is from genome assembly GCF_039888655.1 of Gorillibacterium sp. CAU 1737. Lineage (NCBI taxonomy): Bacteria > Bacillati > Bacillota > Bacilli > Caryophanales > Paenibacillaceae > Gorillibacterium > Gorillibacterium sp. CAU 1737. The sequence goes on along the minus strand of NZ_JBDQQO010000010.1, from coordinate 34,536 downwards.
GAAAGAGGCAGCCGCCAAGCTGGCAGTCCATCGCTCTTCGAGGTCCCGCTGAGAGGAAGCCGCTGATTCATGCGCTTGCCGCGCTGCGGTCGCCCGATGGCTTGCCTCTTCGAGCAGGCGGGTCTCCTGTTCCAAGGCGGCTCGTCCCTCGCGCTCCCTTTGGCGCAAGGCATCCAGCCGCTGTCGGGCACTCGCCATTTGAGCTTCCAGCGGCTCCATTGCCGAGCCGATGCGCTCGATCAGACGAGCCTGCCGCTCCTCGGTCTGCCGGGACAGCGCGGTTCGTTCCGTCTCCAGACGGACCTTGTCGCGCTTTAAGACTTCGAGCTGCTCGTGATGCCGGTCGATCTCCGTCTGGAGATCCGCCAGGTACGGCTCGCTCTTGCGCAAGCGGTCGCGGAGGGTATCCGCCATGCGGTCCTTCTCCGCGAGCCCCGACGCTTCCGCGGCAAACTCCGCGGGCGTGCGGTCGCCGTAGGCGCGGCTCCATGCCGCCGCCAGCTCCGCCGCACGCTCGCGGGCTTCCGCCGCGCGGCGCTCTGCTGCAGCGGCCGTATCCGCGGCGGCGGTTTGCCGCGCCGTTCGCTCGGCCTGCTCGCGGCCGAACCGGTCCGCGGCGGTAATGAGCGGGGACGCCGCCCGCTCCAATGCGCCGAGCTCGCGCTTCCACGCAGCGAGGGCTTCCGTCGCCGCCGCGAGCTGCTGGGGGAGCGTCGGCGTCTCATCGCCGGCGAGGGCTGGGACCGCTGCGGTGAGGGCTGCGGCTGCCTCGGCGATCGCGAACGCATCCGGGCGAAGGGCTCCTGGATGGGGGGACTCGGCGGACGAGAGCCTGCTGCCAGCGGAAGTCTCCCCTGTGGAGGCATGCGCCGCAGAGGCACCATCAGCAGAGATGGAAGCGACATCGTCGGAAATGGCTCCAAACGAACCTGCAGCTTCCCCCGTGCCCGCTTCACTGCAAGCGGCACCCGCCTCGGCGAGCCGACGCAGCTGCGCGGCCAGCTCAAGCTGCGCCTGGCGCACGCCGAAGCCGCGTTCGCGCGCCTCCGCCGCGAGCCGCTCCAGCCCCGCCGCCGCGTCATCCGCTGCCACCAGCGCATGTGCCCCCGCTGGCGCGGGATGCTCGAGCGCGCCGCACACCGGACACGGCGCGCCCGGCACAAGCGCGTGCGCAAGCTCGGCGGCGAGCCGTTCGCGTTCGCGGCTCGCTTGCTCGCGGCGACTCTCCTCGGCGGCCGCCGTCGCTTCCGCCGCGAGTTCGCCGAGCCGCTGCTCCAGCGCCGTCAGCGCGGACGCCAGCCGCTCGCCGCGGGCCGTCGCGGCGATAAGCGCCGCATGCGTGTCGGCACGCCGGACGGCGTCAGCCGCGCCTGCGGCGGCAAGCTGATCCAGCGTTGCCGCAGCCTCCGCGGCGGCCGCGGTGAGCTCGGCGGCGTGGCGCTCAGCCTGAGCGAGCTCCTGCGCGGTCCGCTCGGCGCTGCGCAGGAGCTCGCGGTCTTCCGGGCGCGTCTCCGCCGCCTGAAGCTGCTCGCGCAGCTCCGCCTGCAACGCGGAGCCCTTGCGCAGCTTCTCACGCGCCGCCGTCAGCACCGCCTCCGCCGCTTCGCGGCCTTGCTCTGCCCTTGCTTCCTGCGCGGCAAGCTCGGCCAGCCGCTCGCGGGCGGCGCGGATGTCCCGCTCCTCGCCGAGCGCTTGGCCGAGCTGCTCCAGGCGAACGGACAGCGGCGAATCCTCCGCCGCCCATTCGTCGCGAGCCCGCTCATAAGCTGCGCGCGTGGTTTCATGGCGCTCCGCCGCAAGCTGGCGGGCCGCCGCGGTTCGCTCTTGCTCAGCCGCAGCCGTAAGCGCCATGCGGGCTGCGGCTTGCCGCGCCTCCAGCAGCGGCTTCAGCCGAGCGGCACGTGCCGCTTCCTCCAGCTTGCACGCACGTTCCTGCCATTCGCCCGCTCGCCCGTTCAGATCCTCCGCTTCTCGTTCGAAGCGGGCGGCCTCCTCCTGCCACGCGCGTTGCTGGCGCAGCGCCTCGAAGCGCTCGTCCGCGGCCAGTCGCCGTTCCCGAACGGTTCGCGCCGCTTCCTCCGCCTCCCGCTGCCGCTCCTGGGCGGCTTCCACCGCTTCCTGCGAAGCATCGCCCAGTCCTTGTTGCTCCGCAAGAATGCGCTCCTTCTCCTGCTTGGCTTCATCCAGCCGGACGCCGAGTCGCTTGTTCAGCTTCTCTCCGTATTCCTCCAGATGAAACAGGCGTTGCAGCATTTTTCGCCTCTCCGCCCCCTTTAGAGCAAGGAACTCGGCGAATTTGCCCTGGGGGAGCACAACCGCGCGGGTGAAATCCGCCATCGACAAACCGAGAATCTCCTGAACCTTGTTGTTCACGTCCTTGTGCTTGTCAGCCAGCACCACCTGCTCCCCATCCCGAAGATGGATGATGCGGGTGACCGAGGACGAGAGGGAGACGTCATCCTCTCGCTTGAACTGCCGTTCTACCCGATAACGCTCCGGGCCGTGCTTGCGGGACAACTCAAAGGTGAACGATACGGTGAGTACCGTCTCGGCTTGGTTCATGATGCCCTGGGTCCCTTTGACCGCACGCTCCACTTCCCCGAACAAGGCGAGTGTGATCGCATCCAGAATCGTCGATTTTCCGCTCCCGGTCGGCCCGAAGATCCCGAAGACGCCGGAGCCGTTCAACCCCGTAAAATCAATCTCCTGCTTCTGCCGGTAGCTTTGCAGACCGGAAAGAGAAAGATGAATCGGTTTCATGCTTCCCCCTCCTTCTCCACAGCTGCAGCAGCTTCGCTTTCCGCCGCCTGCCACTCCTCTTCTGCCGTACTCGGGCTCCCGTCCCGATCCTCCGCATCCCGTTCCCCTTCCTGCAAAAGCTCCAGGAACAGCTGAACGAGAGCGGGCTCCGGTTCTGCCCCCTTGGTTTGTTTCGCATAGAACCGCCGGAACAGCTCGTCGATGGGAAGCTTGTCTCCCATCTCGTTCCGAAGCTCGTTCTCCTCTAAGGAGTAGACGGGCCGGATGTGAACGATCCCTTCCCTCGCCTGCCGCAAGCCTTGGATCTGCTCCATCGACAGGGCGTCCGTCAGGTGCAGCTCCAAGTCGATCCAGGCACTCGGATCGCGCCCTTCGTCCAGCCAGCGGTGCACCTCGGCGAGCCCGCCCGCCGCTTTCCAGCGCACGAGGGGCCTTCCGGCAGATAACGGAATTTCCCGAATCCGCGCTGGCTCTCCAGGAACTAGATCGGCAAGGGTGACCGACTTGGCCTGGCCCGCCTCCGAGAAGCTGTAGGCGAGCGGCGAACCGGAATAGCGGATGGGAGCCGCCGCGGCAAGCTGCTGCGGCCGATGCAAATGGCCGAGTGCAACGTATTGCGCCCCCGCCAGTAAAGCGTCGGTACCGACCGCATAAGCCGTTCCCAGCTGATGAATGGGCCGTTCCGAATCGCTTGTATCCCCGCCGAAGACAAAAAGATGGCTCATGAGGAGGTTCACGGTGTCCGCTCGGAATCCCTCGCATTGCCGAGCCACGATGGCTTTTACCCGATCTGCATAAGCCGCTTGCAGCAGAGCCTCGTCTGCTTCGTCCGAGAGCAGCGTCTTGAGTCGCGACTCGGAAGGATAAGGCAGTGCCATCAACCGAACCTCTTCGCCCGTGCGCTTCACACCCAGTTGGATCAACTCCGGGATCGGATGCCCGACGAGCGAGATGCCATGCCGTTCTGCGAGCGGGGCCGCTGCAGCCAGTCGTTCCGGGTTGTCATGATTCCCGGAGATGACCGCTACATGGCGAGCCCCTCCGTCCGACAAGCGGGAGAGCGCGTCAAAAAACAGCTTTTCCGCCGCAGAAGGCGGGTTCACCGTGTCATAGACGTCTCCGGCCAGCAGAACGAGGTCGACCTGCTCCTCGCGAACGATCTGAACAAGCTCCTCCAGCATCCTTTCCTGCTCCGCCAACCGGCTCCGCCCTTCAAGCGTGCGGCCCAAATGCCAGTCCGCCGTGTGTAAAATACGCATACGTGCCTCCTCATTTCCCCGTCAGCCGAACCGACCGGGCCCCATCAAAGAAATACACATGAATTTCAGCCGGGCGTTTACCCCGGACCGCTTCTACAGCCCGTGCATAGAGGGTAAGCTGCAGCCGGTACCGCTCGGCTCGCACCGCTGCATCCTCTTGCCAGAGCGAATCTGTCTTATAATCGAGCAGCACCAGCCCCGCCGCATCCTCAAACAAGCAGTCAATGATCCCCTGCACGAGAATGGGCTCGGAGGCGTCCTTGCCCGTTAAGCCCGGGTACAACTCCCCTGCCGGCAGCTTAAGGCTGAACGGCAGCTCTCTCTCCACCCGATGCGCGAAGAGCAGCCGCTTGCCGATCTCCGTGTGGTAAAAGCGGAACAGCTCCGGCGCCTTCACGCTTGCCGCTTGCTCCATCGTGAGCAGACGGCGGGCGGTCATCTGCTCCACCGTGCGCACCACATCCTCCTCGGACAGGGCCGGATGAAGCGGAAGGCGCTGCATCACTGCATGGTAGACGGTGCCGCGTTCTGCGGCCGTGAGACCACGCTCCTCCGTGAAGCGTGGTCTCCGGAAGGCTCCGACGCTGGCGATGGCCGCGCTTCTCGGTTCCTTTTCGCTTCCGCCGCTTCGCGTTCCGGCATTCATTCCAGCATTCTGGTTCTCCGCAGCATCCGGCAGCCGCCGCAGCCCGTCTCCCGAGATAAGTTCCTCTTCCGCTGCCGCCAGCTGCCGCTCGGTGAGCCGCTTCAACTCGCTAACCGTGGTCTTCGTGACCACATGGGTCACCGCTTGATGCGGATAGCTCCAGGACAAGCGGCGATCCACCTCTGCGTACAGGGCAGGATCGAGCGGAAGCCCCGGAGCGGCATGACCGCGCTTCAAGTCATTCAGCCACTCTGCCGGGTCAATCGGCTTCGGCGCGTCCTGCTCTTGTTTCGCCTCTTCGGCGTAATCCAAGGCGGGCGCAATCAATATGCTCCAGCGAGAGGGGTCGTTATCCCCCGGCAGGGCAAGCATGGTCCCGGCCGCACGAAGCAAAGCCTCTGCATCCGGGTGGCGGATGAGCGCTGGACCGATCCAATCCAGGTAGCAGGATGCGTTCGCCAGCTCATAGTCCGGCAGCGTCTCTCCCCCTCCAGCGCCGGATCGCAGCCAGCTTCCCGCTGCCTTCGCCGCATCCTTGACCGTCCCCACCAGAATGAGCTTTTCCCTCGCCCGCGTCAGGGCGACATAGAGCACTCGCATCTCCTCGGCGAGCGCCTCCAGCTTCAACCGGCGGCGAATCGCCAGCGTAGCGAGACTGGGGTAGCTGAGCCGCAAGGAGAGATCGATCGTTTTCGGACCGAACCCAAGGTCTTTGTGCAGCAGGAACGAGCCGTTTAAGTCTTGCCGGTTGAAGGGCTTCGAAAGCCCCGCCACAAACACGACGGGAAACTCCAAGCCCTTGCTCTTGTGGATGGTCATGATCTTGACGACATCCTCTTGCTCGCCCAGCGAGCGAGCCGCTCCGAGGTCTCCTCCCGTCTCCCGCATCCGATTCAGGAAGCGCAAGAACCGGAAAACCCCACGGAACGAGGTAGACTCGTATTGCTTCGCCCGATCATGAAGAGCACGCAGGTTCGCCTGCCGCTGAACGCCTCCCGGCAATCCGCCGACGAAATCGTAATAGTTTGTCTCGCGATAGAGCCTCCAGATCAGGTCCGCTACGGTCGCTTGCCGTGCCTCCCGGCGCCAGCGCTCCAATTGTTGAAGAAAGCCGAACACCTTTTCGGCTAGTTGCGGCTCGATGTCCTCCCGGAAGTCGGGATTCGTCTGACCATAAGCCAGTACGGCATCGAAGAACGCTCCGTCCCGCTTGTGAACGCGAAGCTGGGCAAGCTCGTCCGCCGTAAATCCAACCAAGGGAGAACGAAGCACCCCGGCGAGCGGAATATCCTGGTACGGGTTGTCGATCACTTGAAGCAAGGACAGCATCACCTCGACCTCAACCGCCGAGAAAAAGCCGGTGCCCAGCTCCGCATAGACCGGTATGCCCGCCCGACCGAGCTCCTCCGCGAAGATCGGAGCCCAGCCCGCGGTCGAGCGCATGAGAATGACCACATCGCGGTACGTGAGCGGCCGCGTCTGCTCCGATCCTTTTACCGACACCGGAAAAGGCACTTCTCCGTCTCGCCCCATCAGTTGATGAATCCGTTTGGCCACAAAGCGCGCCTCCAGCCGAGCCGTTTCCTGCTCCTGCTTGGTCAGGGCGTCCTCTTCCTCCGCAGCTCCGTCTCCCTCGAAGTCCGCTTCTCCTCCTTCAGGTCCCTTCGCTCCCCGAGCGGCTTCGTTCCCGCTGGCATCACCCAAAGCGGCTTCAACCCCCGAGATTCCTGTTGTGTCGTCCACCTGAACAGGCAGAAGATCGACCTGCCCGGCTTTATCCAGAATGACGGCTTCGACGGCAAGATCGGCGTCCACTTCGGGATAACGCGCACCCGGCACGAGCTCCGCGCTCGCATCATAGCGAATCTCGCCCACCCGCTCCTCCATGATCTGTCGGAACAGGTAGTTGACGCCGTTCACCACCTCTGTTCGACTGCGGAAGTTTCGAGCGAGGTCAATGCGAAGACCTGCTCTGGCGGAGAGAAACTCGTCCGCTCCCCTTCCCGCCTCCTTGCGATAGGCCTTGTACTTTTCCAGGAAGAGGCCAGGCTCGGCAAGCCGGAAGCGGTAGATGCTCTGCTTCACGTCTCCGACCAAAAAGCGGTTGCCCTCTCCGGTGCGCGAGATGAGAGAAACGATCGTCTCCTGCACCCGGTTGGTGTCCTGATACTCGTCGAGCAGCACTTCCTCGTAGTGATTCCGATAATCAAGCGCCGCTTCGGAGGGGAGGGGCTGTCCTGTCTCATCGATGCCTCCCGCAAGAATTTGCAGGGCGTAATGCTCCAGGTCGGAAAAGTCCACGAGCCCCTTGTCCCGCTTGGCCGCCCCATAACGAGCCGAAAAGTTGCGGACAAGCGCCGTCAGCGCCTCCATCGCCGGAGCCATGCGGCGAAGCTCCTCCTCGTACTCGGCGCGGGTGCGCGTGAACAGCTCTTCTTTCATCTTCGCCCAGCGGGTTTTCGCTGCGTCGCGCAGCTCCTGCGCTGCCTTTTGCAGCGCTTTGTCGTATTGGTCACCTCGGCACGGCTTCAAGCGGCCGAAGATGGCGAGTCCCGTCGCGCTTTGCATCTCGTCCCACTCGCCGTCCGCAAGCACCAGCATCTGGCGGAATGCCTCTGCTTCCGCACTGAGGTTTTCCCTGTACGGAGCAGGACCTCCGGGAAGAGAGGTCAATCGTCCGGCTTCTTCCAGCAAGCCGATGATGCCGGACAGCTCCAGCCGCACATCCGCTTGCAGGCTGTGGAACCATAGACTGGCTCCGACCGAGCGCCCTCTAGCGACGGCTGCCCGAATGTCTTCCGGCTCCGAGTCGCTCTCCAAGTGATTGCTCAATTCCAGCTCATCCGCTGTCTGCACGCTCTTATCGGTTCTCTCTTCTCCTGCCCCCTCTCCGCCAAACCGAAAGGCCATCTCGGTGAGCCAAGCCTCCGGATTCGGATGGCTGCGGGAAGCCTCGTACAGCGTCTCAAGCAGCTCAAAGAGACGGCCGTCTCCCTTCTCGCCGCCAAAGCCGTCCGCAAGCAACCAGAAGCCGTCCCCCTCCAAGGAAGAGGAGAATCGGCTGTCGATCAGCTCCTCAAGCAGCTCTTGGCGAATGAGCGCCGCTTCCGTTTCATTGGCGATGCGGAAGCCCGGGTCCAGGCCGATCGTTCGATAATGCCGTCGAATGACCTCCAGGCAAAAGGAATGCAGCGTCGTGATCGAAGCGCGCGGAAGGAGCGCAAGCTGCGAGCGCAGATGACGCGAACCCGGATTTTGGGTCAGCTCGTTCTCCAAGGCGGTGCGAATCCGCTCCCGCATCTCGGCTGCGGCGGCATTCGTAAAGGTCGCGACCAGAAGTCGGTCCACATCGAGCGGATTCGCTTCGTCGCATACCCGGCGAATGATCCGTTCGACCAATACGGCCGTCTTCCCCGAGCCGGCTGCAGCAGCAACCAGCGTATTTTGTCCGCGGCAGGCAATCGCCAGCCACTGCTCATCGGTCCATGTCGAACCGGCCGGCTTTGCACCGAGTCCACTCATGATGGTTCCTCCTCATCCGCTCGTTTCGCTTTTTCGGCTGAACGCTCCAGTGCTGACCAGACCGCATCGTTGCCATAGGCGGGCAGCGTGCGGAACTCGCCGCCGGGAAGCCCCGTGTCCATCTGACACACGGCCCGGTAAGCGCAGTAATCGCAGGCGGTCTTCTTGCCGAGCTTGTACGGCTCCACCTTGGCAACCCCTGCGGTGATGCTCGATCCGATGTCCGCCGCCGTTCCCCGAACATGCTTTTGCAAGAGCGACCATTGATCCTCGCTTGCCACCGGCGTTCCCTTGCGGAACGTGCCGTCCTTCTTGATCGTGACGGGGACGATATCCGAGGCTCCGCTGTCTGCGGCGAGCGCGGCGTCCATGAGGCCGAGCGCTTCCTTGTCAGCAAGAAGCAGTCCCTTCATCTTGAAGCGGCGGCGCAGCTCGGCCTCCGCTGCCTCGGCATCGATCCGCCCCCGCATGCTGAGAATCGGATTGTGCACGTGGAAATAGAGGACGCCTGCCGGAATGGCCTTCTGCCCGAGCCAGCGCTCGGAATGGCTGACGACGACATCCAGGTACGTCAGCATTTGCAAGGACAACCCGCTGTACAGCTCGGTCAGATCGAGCGAGCGGGCGCTCGATTTGTAGTCGATGACGCGCAGGTACATGCCCTTCTCCCCGTCCGCCCGATCGACCCGGTCGATTCTCCCCGCGATCTCCATACGCGCGCCGGTTGCAAGCGGGAAGACAAGCGGCGGCAGCTTCTCGCCTGGACCGAAGGCCAGCTCCAGCTCCACCGGGTAAAAGCCGTTGCCGCGCGCATGCTCCGCGATAACTGCGGACGCTCGCGTCACAATCTCCTTCAGCTTGCGGGCTATGTACCGGTAGCGATTGTTGCTGAGCAGGATTTCACCCTGCAGGCGAGGAATGATGCGGTCCACCGCCTGGGCTGCTTTGTCCCGCACCTTGTCTGCGGGCAGGTCGGACCAGTTCAGTCCGTCCGCGTTCAGCTCCCGCACGACTTGGGTGAGCGCCGCATGGAAGAGTTGCCCGATATCGGGCGCTTCCAGCCGGAACAGCTTGCGTTCCTGCAGCCGCAGCCCATGCGAGGCGAAATGAGAGAACGGACAAGCCACAAACCGCTCCATGCGCGAAACGCTCGCTCGCAGAACGTCTCCGTACAGCTCCTTGGCGGTAGCAGGAGCAAGCCGCTCCTGCCCAATGCCATAGGTAAGGGCACTCTGCAGGAGGTGAATGCCGGAGCGTGCTCCCTCCTCCATCCAGCGATAAACCTCCTGCCAGACCGGAGGAACGGCTTGTCCCTCGAGCCCGCTCTGCAGGAAAGTTCCAAGATCCGACAGCGCTCGGTCGGGATGGCTGATGTAAGGGAGCACCTCATCGTCCGCCAGCGCAGCCGGCGGAGCTGCATGCAGGAGCTGTTCCCTCTCGCGGGCGAGCGGAAACACAGCTCCCAGTTGGCGGATGATCTCCGAGGGCAGCAAGGCCTTGCCCTCGTCATCCGCTAGCGAATAGCTGAGCCACAGCCGGTCCGAGGGAGCTGTCAGCACAGTGTACAGCAGGAGCTGCTCGTCCAGCAGCCGACGCCGGGCGCCGCCCGGCAGCTCAAGGCCGGCTTCATTCAGCCGCAGCCGTTCCGCATCGCTCCAGATGCCGTCCTCTTCCGGTTTCGCTGGAAGCACCCCTTCGTTTGCGCCAAGCACGAAGACAACCGCCTTTTGCTCGGAGCGGGTGCGATCCATCGAGCCGATCAGCACCTGGTCGAGCGCAGGCGGAACAAGGCCGAGGCACAGGCTCTCCAGCCCGGTGTCCACAAGCCGCTCGAACAGCTCCGCATCGAGCTCGTCGTTGCCCATCAGCTCCACCAGCTCGTCGAACAGCTCGACTACCTTCTCCCACAGTTGGACGTGCATCTGAGCTTTTTCCGGTTCGCCGATGCGAAGCGCCTCGTCCGCCCAGCTCTGCAGGCGGTCCGGCACTCCGCAGGTAACAAGCAGGGAATAGAGCGCCGAGGCCCGATCCCGAACTGTCTTCGCCTGCTTCACCTGATGCTCATATTCCGCAAATCGGCGGATGATGAGATCGCGATTGGCCTTGATGAGCGCATGGCGCTCCTTCTGTTCCTCCGTCGCTTCTCGAGGCGCTTCTTCCTCTTCTTCATCCAGAGGGAGCGGCACGTACAGCTCCCAATACCGGTCATCCTTCCAACGGCCTCCCGAGATGCCACGAGCCAGCACGTAATTCTCCAGCAGGTCCATCCCCCGGCGATCATCCGGAGAAGCCAGCACTTCATCGGCTGCGGCGGCAATCGCCTGATCCGCGAAGAAAGCCAGCTGCCCTTCCTCAAGCGCCTCCTGTTCCCCTCCAGGGGCTAGTCCAATGGTCATCCCGTCCAGAAGCGCCGCCGTGGACTCGCCGAGTAAAAAGTCCGTTTTCACGCAGCGGAAAACGGCTTCATACGGCCAATCCCGGTTCACGACCTCCTGCGCGGAGCGAATGAACTCCATGAGCGGATGGTGCAGCACCGGACGCCGCTCGTCAAGAAAATGAGGGATGCCGAACGAGTCGAACACCTGTTGAATCAAATCGGCATAGTCATCCATTCTCCGCACGCGAACGGTCATCTCGCGGTACCGCCGCCCTTCCTCCCGCGCGAGCCGCCGAATCTCCCGGGCACAACCTTCGACCTCGGCTCTCCGGTTCACCGCAGCGGCAAAGACGATATCGGAGCTGAGCCCGCTCTCCGGGTACACGATCCGCTTCGCAGCAACCCGCTCCTCAAAGCTGCGTTCGAGATACGCCAGCATTGGACTTCTCCGATAACGGGGCATCGAATCGGGAGATAGGACGACCGGGTCCTCCACCGCTACTCCAGCCTCGTCTGCTTTTTGCATGAGCTGCGCCATCGCCTTTCCCGGCGAATAGAACAAGCCGAATTCATCCGGCTCATCCCCCGCCCGATAAGGCCGGTCGAGGGGCAGGGTGAGGGTCACGCGGCGTGCATGCTGAGCAAGTCGAACGAGGACGCGTCTTTCCTGAGGGGTGAAGCCATAGAAGCCGTCCACCCACACTTCGGCATCCTTCAACCACGGAATCTGGCTCGCCCCTTCCGCCAGCCGGTCGAGAAAGGTTTCGCTGTCCAGGAAGCGCCCGGTCAGCACCTTCCGGTAATCGTCATACAAGAGGGAGAGGTCTCCCAGCTTATCGGTCAAGCGGTCGCTTCCCTTCGACGCCCCGTCCCCGTCTTGCTCCTGCTGTTCCCGCATGCCGCCGATGACGGCACCCATTTCCTCATGGAACACGCCTCCCCTGTCAGGCATCAGCCGTCTGGCGGCAAGACCCAGCTCCTCAGAAGCGATGAGGTTCCGCTGAAAGTCCTTGAACAGCCCATTCAGTGCCTGGGCCACACCCAGCTTGCCGGGCGGCTGCCGGAAAACCGTCAGTTCCTGCTCATGGCGATGGAGAAGACGTTCGAGCAGCATCGTTTTGCCGAGGTCGCTGACCGGGACGCCTGCTGTTCCGCCCAGCTCCTGCATAGCCCGCCAGGCCAAGCGCCGGAAGCTGAACACCTGCGCCCGCATATAGCCCGAGATGCCGGGCAGCGCGAGCAGCGCCTGCTCCGCTTGAAACGTCGCCTGCTCGGGAACAAGCAGAAGAAGCGGCCCGCCTTCCGGGTCGCTCCTCAACCGTTCTCCCATCTCGTTCAGGCAGTGAGCGGTCTTGCCGCTTCCTGCCCGGCCCATCACAAAGCGTAATGCCATCCTCGTTCCTCTCCTTGCCAACTGTACCTCTAGATTTCTTCTATTCTAGCACAAAGAGTGCGGCCAAGCCCACTGGAAATGGGATCACGCGTTCTTATTCATAATTTGGAAAATCGAAAAAGAAAACCACAATACAAGTGGGAGCGTGATTGCGAACACGCCTCACTTGTATTGTGGTGTTTTGGTAAGGGATAACCAATCAGAGAATAAACCTTCAAGGCTTGCTCAGCTTCATCCAGCATTTGATAGATAGGCATAGACGAAATGATCGTATTCTCATCGACTCAGCTCTTACACTCCCTACTTTTGTTAAAACAATCGAACAAGTAGATCCGGGAGAATTCTGGCTACTGCAACCGCATAGATCAGGTCCAGCCAATACACAGAGCCAATAGCCCCGAGATAGATTAACCCGACAACAGGAGCTGTGAGCAGCTTGGGGACAATCCCCACCTTCTTGTTTTTCAAAATTCCTTGCATCATCGTCTTTGCGTCTGCCTTGCTCGGGAATGCATGCATCAGAATCGATATTCCCAACCAGGCTAGCACAAGCATAAGCGGGTTGTGGGAGTCGCTGAAGAGCATCACCCTCGTGATGGCTGGCAACACGACGATTGCCCCGAGTCCGGAATTGATAAAGAAAGGACCTGTCGCAACCAGGAAAAGCTTCCGGGGATCATCGGTTGCTTCATGGATGACATACCCGCATGGGGCTATCGGATAGAAATACCTCACTGCGTAAACCTTCAGCTTACAGATGTGGCACATCAACTGGTGTGCTAACTCGTGTACAATCACCCCGGGAAAAGTGAGCGTGGTTACGATTAACCCAAACCCTGAGGATAGCGCCTTCAACTCCTTAAACACCCTCAATTAATTCATCCTCTTCTCTATGTAATAGTCTTGCAGCGACATATCTCCATTGAAATAACGGCGTAGATTGCCCTCGGGGGATTCCCCTTTATTCGCCATATCGTCCAAGATAGAACGAAACATTTCGTATTCCCCATTGGCATACAGAGCAACGGCATAGGTACTCAAGACGTTCTCAGCGTCCGGATTCAGTCGATAAGCCTCCTCCGAGTAGCGAAGCCCCTCTGAAAGATCACCCGTGGCAAGCTTGATCGTGGACATGGCCCGAAGGGCTTCTACATCCCGCCTTTCCTTACGAAGGGCTTCCTCCGCATATTGGCTTGCTTCTTCTAGACGATCCATTCTTCGGCAGATCACACTGAGCTTCACACGAAGTCCGGCTAGCTCGGGATCTAGTTCGTAGCTTTCTTGCAGAGCCCACAGTATGGTATCTAAATCCTCCTCGACCCCACTCAGTACATAATAAAGATAAGCTTGATCCATATCGCTCTGGTCGAGCAGTTGATATATCTGCGCTTTCACTTCATCTCGACTTGGTGCCTCGTCATTCGCTTGATCATCCGCAAACGGAAAGAACCCGCTAACCGCAGCTTGAGCGTTCAGATGGCGTTCCAGTTGCTCGATATAGCCGGTGAACCGTTCGTGATCCACCGCAAAAAGCTTCTGACCATATAACCGGTCGTTGATTGTGGAGACCGCGATCGAATAATAGCCTTCCTGCATAGAGAGCCGAAGCAGCTTCATGGACAGGTCCGTGGAGTCCGGGTATTTATTAGACAATTCATCCAAGTTGCTAATTGCGGCAGAGGTTTCTCCTTTCTCTATGAGGGCTTCCGCCTGCTTGTAAACCTTATACTCTTTCATCGTCTTTGGAAGTTGGATTGAACAATAAAGCGTCAATCCAACGACGGCAACCAAAAATAGTGCGATCTTCGGAGGAAGGCGAAACGGGATTGGTTCCTGCTCCAATTCCTCCTCATCCTCCGCGATTACTAATTCTCCAAGTTCATCAAGTCCCTCCCCTTCTCTTTTGTCTTCCTGTTCCTCCCGGTCGTTCATCATGTCTCCCCTTTGCTGCAGTGCCCTTCTAAAGGTCCGCCTGCGACTGGTCTTTTCGTTGAATCGTATTCTTAGATAAAACTCGAGCATAACGTGACCATTGTACCTTTTTTCATTATCAAAACCTGTCGATTCTTGGCGCTTTTCCTGAAAACAAAAAACGCCCTCAGGCGTTTGGGAATTCCCCTATTTTGTTGACTAGTAACACTAGAATAATCGAGTTGGTTTTCTGATCATTTGCTGCCATTATCTGCAAGAAACAATCTCCTTAACCCCTATGTGGGGATTGGTATATCTCCCCTTCTTCACCGTTCCTGACCCAAATTGAATAGCCTTCTCGGGACAATAATGGATACACGCCAAACATTGGGTGCAACGGGTCCCCCATTGCGGCTTATCCTGGACCGTGATGGTTTGGCAGTTGCACACCTGCTCGCAGATCCCGCAGCCTGTGCAATGATCCATGGCATAAAACTTGGCAGGGTTTACCGCGTTTTTGTTGAACAGGGGATTCATAACACCGGTCAGCAGCCACGGGAGAGCGCCCTTGTGCAGCTTGAATTCACCTTCGGCTCTTCGTCGTATGGCTTGGGCAATTTCCTTCAAAGTCTCATCCGCTCTCAAGAGCTTGGCGTTCTCTTTGTCTTTGGAATCGACATCCCCCATTAGAATGTAGTTGTTGGGCATGACGATCGAATACCCGCTAGTTAAGTGAATCCCTTGTTTCCTCAAGCCGGCCTTCATCACCTTCATGGTATTTCCGATGCTGCCTCCGCAGGTTGCGACCGAAAACACATAGTTACCGCGATAATGATTCAATTTGAGCTTCTCGATGAACGCAAGGACGGTTTTCGGAGGCCCCCATGCGTAGACGGGGTATACAAACCCGATGATCTCGTCATCCTTCAACGTATGCTCATAGCAGGCAAGGCCTTGGTTTTCGATAGCCGCGATGGAGGCCAGCTCTTCCCCTGTTTCCGTCGCAAGGCGCTTCGCGGCATAGAGGGAGTTGCCGGTTCCCGAAAAATAAAAGATCATCGCTCATCATCTCGATTCTTGGTTAAGAATGCGATGCTTGTTCCAGGGCATCCTCAATCCCCTTCAGAAAGGCCTTCGAGGTAAGGGTAGCCCCGCTAATCGTATCCACTTGAAGGGATTGGGCCTGAATGACCCGGCCGAACAGTTCCTCCGTGAACGTGGAAGCCCTCTTCTCTTTCTGCTCCAGCACCTTGATCTCCGTTACCTTCTTAGCGGACACCGTTACCTGAATTTTGTTGGCTCTCATTTTAAACTTGCCGCCCTCGTATTCGCCCACATAGGTCCCATTCGAAAGACTTTTGAAATTAATGTCTTTGATCGGGACATTTTTAGCCTCCCGCCGTTCTCCTTCCGTGAAGAGCAGCGCCCCTCCCAAGCCGCCAACCACAACCAAGACAACAACACCCGCGATCAGCAAGTTGCGTTTCCCCTTTCGCTGCATACTGAATTCCTCCATTAAGCGTTAAGGATATAGACCCGTGTGCCTGCTTCCGTCTGAAAGTGATTTCGGAGACCGGGCGTAACAAAGACCGTCATGTCCGTATCCACCAAAATAGCCTCCGCTCCGGAGAAGCGTTGCAGGAGTTCCATGCCTTGACTCATCCCGGCTAGAAAAAGAATCGTAGACAGGGCGTCTGCTGCCGTCGCGTCATCCGCAACGACCGTCACACTGGCCAGTCCGGATTCCGCCGGATATCCAGTACGCGGGTCCAGGATGTGATGCCGTCTTTTGCCGCTGCGGTCAACAAAATACCGCTGATAATCCCCTGACGTCACGACCGCCTTATCTGCAATGGACACCGCGCCAATCAACCGGTTTTCCTGCCTTGGATGCTGGATGCCTACACTCCAGAGGGTACCATCCGGCTTCGTTCCAAGCGCTGCCACATTCCCTCCGATATTGGTATAGGCCGATACAACCTCGAAGCTCTTGAAGACTTCCAGAATTTTTGCGCTGGCGTAGCCTTTTCCGATCCCGCCCAAATCGATGGATTGCCCCGACCTTCGCAGTTCGGCTGTTCCGGCATCCGAGTTCAATAGAAGATCCTGATGATGGACCAAAGGAAGCACCTCTCTGATCCTTGCTGCTTCCGGGAGGTCCGAGCGATTCTTGTAATCCCACAGGGCAACCAGGGGTCCGATGGTAACGTCGAACAGCCCGCCGCAAACGGTTGAGAATCGAGCGGCATGTGCCAGCACCTCGTAGGTGTCCTGGCTCATCCTCTCCGACTGTACGCCGGCCGATCGGTTGATTCTGCTGATCTCGCTTTCGGGACGATAGCAACTGAGCAAGCTCTCCAGCCTCGCTGCCTCGCTTTTCACAGCCTGGAGCGCTGCTTCTGCGTTCTTCCCGAACACACAATGGGTCATCCCTGTCCCCATTCCAAGATGAGTGGCGGTTTGGGCGACAGGAGAGGCCTTGTTCATGTATTCATCCCCCTTTCCTAAAAGCGTGTTTGCCTACACACTCCAATAGGCTAGAAGCTACTTGGATGGATTCAATCCGTTCATGACAAACTCCATCAAGTAATCCAGAATGTGCGGGAAATGCTGAAGCCCGATTTCTTCCTTGTGCAGGTCGACATGAATGAGTGCGCTAAAAAACGCCATGATGAGCTCAACATCCAGATCGCTGCGGATCTTGCCTTCCGCCTGCCACTTTTTAAAGAGCTCCGTAAAGCTTCCATAGAGGAAATGGACAGAATCGAGCCCCTTTTCCTCGCGGAACAGCTGTTCCAGCTTGCGAAAGACATCTTTGTTATACCACTCGGCCAAGATGGGACTGGACTGAATGCCCGCCATGTTCATCGAGAGAAAGCTCTTGATGACCGTTAGGGGTTCTTCCTCCACATCGAGCGAATCCATCATGCTCTTTTTGAGCTTTTCGTTCTCTTCGGCATAAATCTCCATGAAGAGCTTTTCCTTGGACGGATAGTAATTGTAAAAGGTGCCAACGGCTATTCCGGCGCGCTTGGTGATGTCCGATATATTGGTGTCCTTGAAGCCCTTCGAGCTGAAGCATTCTTTCCCGGATTGAAAAATGGCTGCCTTCTTCTCGTGAATATCCTTCTTCTCTTTCAATGTATGGGTCCCCCGGTGCAATATGAATGAATATTTTTTTGTTCATTCATATCTTAGCACGGATGGATTTTCTTGTATAGGATATTTCTGGCGGTTCTCAACCAAAAACAAGCCGGGATCGGCCAATGCCGAACCCCGCTTGCTGGAGAAGGAGATTCTCTGCCTTCATCTTTGTTACATGCTGCGATTGCCAATCCCGTTCATCAGTAGATCGATCGCCAGGTCGATCTCCTCGTCTTCGTCGATGGGGAAATCGGGCGCGATGAACAAGTGAGTCAGGATCATCCCAATGACCAGACTGGCCCCCGTGCGCATGATTCTCCATGGCGGCGCGCTGACCAACTGACCGGCTTCCTGAAAATGCTCAACCACCTTTTCGATCCGGTTGAACACGATGTCCGACGACAGCCGCTTGATCTGCCCCATCAGCTCCGGTTGAAAGGGCACCTCGTGAATGAGAATCTTGATGATTTTCGTATTCTCACGGGCAAACTTGAACCGATCCTTGGCCAGCGCCCGGAAAAAATCGTCTGCCTTCTCATAGGGCAGCTCCATCAATTTGACAAAATCCCTCAGCAGGAACGGAGCCGCCAGCTTGACGAGAATCGGTCCGGCGATGGACAGCAGCAGGTCCCTCTTTGTTTTGTAATGGCGAAAGATCGTTCCCTCGGCCACACCGGCCTTTTGCGCGATTTCGCTTGTCGAAGTAGCTTCATAGCCTTTTTGCGAAAAGATTTCCGTCGCGGCCTCCAGAATTCGAATCTGTTTCTCCGTCTTTTTCCCGGTATCCTCGGTCAACTGGAGCAGATCCTCCAGCCACTTTTCCTGATAATTCGACACAGAGGCTCCTCCTCTTCCATCCATAAACTTGTCTTGCAAAGCGTACTATATCTTTCGATGCTTGCGCAATGCCCACACATTTGCCGCCATAAAGAGGAGGGTTAAGCCAGCCAGCACATAGACATCCAGGGCGATGGAACTCCACCCTTCTCCACGGATCATGACACTTTTCAAGGCATCGGCTCCATATTTGAGCGGCGTGATGTTCGCAATCCATCTCAACCACGGGGATAGGGTCTCCAGATCGAACAAGCCGGAAAAGAAGACCTGCGGCACGATCACAATCGGGATAAACTGAATCATCTGGAACTCGGAATTGGCGTAAGTGGACAGCAAGACCCCGAAGCTGAGGGCATTCAGCGACAGCAGCAGCATGATGAGTACGACGAGGCCGAACGAGCCGACCATTAAGCTGCCCAAGGCCCCGATCGCATAACCGGCGATAAGCATCGCCTGCAAGCAGGTGAAAATCCCGAAGCCCATCATGTATCCGACGACGATCTCCCACCGATGCAGCGGCGTGGCGAGCAGCCGTTCCAGCGTTCCACTCGTTCTCTCCCGCAAAAAGGAGACCCCTGCGATGAGAAAGACGAAGAAGAAAGCAAAGAAGCCGATCAGCACCGGACTCAAGCTATCGAAAGAGGTCATGTCTGCTCCTCCATGCAAGTACTCGATTTCAGGAGTCTGACCTGCAAAAGGACTGGCTGGCGATTGAGAATCGCCTCCGGCTGCTTTGTCTAACCCTTGAAGAGCTTGTGGAATCGCCAGCAGAACCGCCCGGTTTCGGGAAGGTTCGCTTCCTTCCAGCTTGATGAGGAGAGTGCCGTCTTCGATCCGAAGGAGCGCATCAATGTCCTGAGCAGCTAACGCGCCTTCGGCTGCGGCTTTGGTTTCATAGCTTTTCACGCTGGCGTCAGTCTCACGCAATCGATCCGCTATAGCCGTGGGCAGGTCCAGCACCCCGATCCTCGGACGATAGGCATCCCCATTGAACACCAGGTACATCAAAGTCAGCACGAGCAAAGGGGCTACGATCAGCAGGGCAAGGGTGCGTCGATCATGCAGGAACTGTCGAATAATACGGATCACCAAGGCACGAATTCTCATGACCGGACACCTCCATAGTACAGGAAGGCTTCCTCGAGGGAAGCGCTGCCCGTCTCTTGCTTCAACGCCTCCGGCGTGCCGACGGCAATGAGCCGGCCTTCACGTATCATGCCGAGCCGATGGCATTTTTCCGCTTCATCCATGACGTGGGTAGTCACCAGAATGGTCGTTCCCTGTTGACTGAGACGGCCAAGTTCGTCCCAGATGGATTTGCGCAGGACGGGATCGATGCCAACCGTCGGCTCATCAAGGATCAGCAGCTCCGGCTCATGCATCAAAGCGATGGCCAGCGACAGGCGGCGCTTCATTCCCCCGGAATACGCACCGACCGGGCGCGTGAGGGCCTCCTTCAACTGAACAAGCTCCATAACCGCCTCAATTCTCTGCTTCAACCTGCCTCCGTGCAACCCGAACAAGGCGCCGAAGAACTCCAGGTTTTCCTTGGCCGTCAATTCCTCATACATGGCATCGGATTGCGCCATGTACCCGATGCGCTTCATCATCGACAGCTTCGGCATGCGTGTCCCCAATACGTCAACTTCCCCGCTAGTGGCTTCATCAATGCCGGCTACAAGCTTGACCAGAGTGGTTTTGCCGGAGCCGGAGGGACCGAGCAGTCCGAAGATTTCGTGACGCTTCACCTCCAGGTCGATGCCATGCAGCACTTCCTTCTTCTCAAATCGGCGATAGACGGCCCTCGTTCGGATGCAAGCCTCTTGCTCTGTCATCGTCAGATTCACCCTTCCCCAATAAAATGAGTGAGCACTCACTTTTAATTCAATCCGAATATACTCCTTACTCGGAAATTAATCAAGTGAGTAATCACTCATTTTTTAAGGCAGCCGATGTTCACCCTTCCATCATGCAAAAAGGACTCAAGCCTGCTTGCGACCTCTGCAAGCGCTTGAGCCCATGAGCGTGAATGCAAACCCGCTCCCGTTGCTTCTTCAATATTGCTTCTTCACCTCATTTCGAACCATTCTGACAAAGGCCTCCGCCACCGGTGAAAGCGGCTCCTGTTTGCGCGTGCATACGGCGATCGGATTCATCAAAGTCAGACCGCTGACGAAAACCCGCGACACCTCGCCTCGCTCCACATAATCCTTTACGGCCAGAGACGAAATAAAGTTGGCCCCATAGCCTGCAATCACAGCGCGCAGCGCCTCGCTAACCCCGTTGAACTGAAGACCGACCTTCGGCGGGTTCACATTCAAGGCGCGGCACAATGAAAATAACCTCTCCCGGGTAGAACTGCCCTCCTCACGGAGAATAAAAGGCACCTTCATCATTTCAACCAAGGGAATCTCCTTCCCGGCA
This sequence comes from Gorillibacterium sp. CAU 1737, assembly GCF_039888655.1. NCBI lineage: Bacteria > Bacillati > Bacillota > Bacilli > Caryophanales > Paenibacillaceae > Gorillibacterium > Gorillibacterium sp. CAU 1737. The sequence continues at coordinate 14,263 of NZ_JBDQQO010000010.1, read as the reverse complement.
TAGGGGTGGCGGTTCGGTACAATGAACCACAGCTCATCCTCCAGGAGCTGTTCCCATTCAATGCCCGGCTGCTCCTCCCAGCCTCCGCCGTAAACCGCCACCTCCGCGTCATAATTCAGAAGCTGTTCCACGGCTTCGCGGGAATTGACGGTGGTCAGCACCACTTCCACCTCGGGATGCTCCTGCTTGTAACGAGCCAGCCACTCGGGAAGCAGAAGGTTGGCGGGAAGGTAGGTGGCCACAATGCGCAGGACGCCGCTAAAGCCCGCCTTGTACTCCCGGATCCCCGCCTCGATCTCACGCTCCAGTGCAAAGAGACGCTTGGCAGATCGCGCCACCATGACTCCACCATCGGTCAAGAGAACGCCCCGCCCCTTGGGGGCCAGCAATGGAAACCCCAACTCCTTCTCCAGGTTGCGGACCTGAGCCGTAACCGCCGGTTGGCTGATTCGAAGTTCCTCGGCAGCCCGGGTTACCCCGCCTTTTTCAGCCACAGCAGAAAAAACCCTCAACGCATGCAGATTCATCAACCAGCCTGCCTCCCTCATCACAATTTATGAAAAACGAAATAATATATATTTTTCTTATGATACACTTTCCGATATTCTAGCAATAAGAGAAAAAAATCACAAGCGAAAAAGGAAAACAGACAAGGAGTGGAAATCATGCGCAAAACCAAAATCGTGTGCACCATCGGCCCATCGAGTGAAAGTCCCGAAATGCTGCGCAAGCTAATCCGAGCAGGGATGAACGTAGCCCGACTCAATTTTGCTCACGGAGAGCCGGAGGAGCATATTGCCCGCATCCGCCATATCCGCGAGGCTGCTGCTGCCGAGAATCAGTATGTGGCCGTGCTTATCGACACCAAGGGTCCTGAAATTCGGATCGGCAAAATGGAGGACTCGTTCGTAGAGCTCGTTGCGGGGGAAACCGTCACCCTGACCACGGAGGAGGTGCTGGGTACCAAGGAACGCATCCACGTCACCTACAAGCAGCTTCCCCAGGACGTGTCGCCTGGCAGCATCATCCTGATCGACGACGGTCTCGTTCGCCTGGAGGTGGAGCAGGCACAAGGGACCGAGATTTTATGCCGAATCCGCAACGGCGGCCGCTTGAAACCCCGTAAGGGCGTAAACGTTCCCGGCGTGAAAACGAGCCTGCCCGGCGTAACCGAAAAGGATGTGCGCCACATTCGCTTCGGTGTAGAGCAGAAGATCGATATCATTGCCCAATCCTTTGTCCGCAAGGCGGAGGACATTCTGGAGATCAAGCATATTCTGGATGAACTAGGCGCGGGACATATTCAGGTAGTAGCCAAAATCGAAAATGACGAAGGCGTGGAAAATCTGGATGCCATCATCTCGGCATCCGACGGCATTATGGTGGCTCGCGGTGACTTAGGCGTGGACTTGCCCGTGGAGGATGTGCCCCTGGTGCAGAAGGACATGATCCGCCGCTGCAATCTGGCAGGCAAACCGGTCATCACCGCCACCCACATGCTGGAATCGATGCAACAGAATCCCCGTCCTACCCGCGCTGAGGCCGGGGATGTGTCCAACGCCGTATTTGACGGCACCGATGCGGTCATGCTGTCCGGCGAATCCGCCGCAGGCAAGTATCCGTTGGAATCGGTGGAAACGATGGCTCGCATCGCCGGGAAGGCCGAATCTGCCCTGGATAGCTACAGCTGGCTGACGCTGCAGGCCGCCCGCAAAACGCTGAATGTGACCGGAACCATCGGTCAAGCCGTGGCTCAGGCGGCGCTGGAGCTGAACGCCAAGGCGATTCTGGCCCTGACCGAAAGCGGCTTTACGGCTCGAATGATCGCCAAGCATAAGCCCCAGGCTCCGGTTATCGCCGTTTCCTCCAAACCGTCCGTGCTTCATGCTCTGACGATGAGCTGGGGCGTCATTCCGCTGTTGCGCAGCACGGACGTTGCCGACAGCGACGCCGCCGTGCAGTCCGCCGTGGAGCTGGCCAAAACCGGCGGCTACATCCAGGAGGGCGATCTGGTTGTCGTCACCGCGGGCGTGCCTGCGGGAGCCAGCGGCAGCACGAATCTGGTCCGCATCCACCGGGTAGGAGATTCACTGTAAATTCCACCTAGTACCAAACACGCCGTTTCCGTGTTCAAAGCAGGTCTTTGCGACCTTCCTCCGAACACGGGAATGGCGTTTTCTGTTTCTCAGGCTTCGTCTGGCAAGATAAAAACCCCTTACAACGTCCGCAAAACAGCCGCAAGGCCGGTTGCTTTCGCTGCAAGGGGTGCTCATGTAAAGTTATCGCGAAGTTACTTCAAAGATCGCATACTTCAAATAGTTGCCTTCGTCGACGCCGAGAATGCGCGGGTGATCTTTGCCTGCCGCGCGGAATTCGATGAGCCGCAGGCGCTTGCCGGCGTCAACCGCCGCCTCCTGAATGGTGGAGAGGAACAGCTCCGCGGAGATGTGATAGCTGCAGCTGGCGGTCACCAGATACCCGCCCTCGTTGACGAGCTTCATACCGTGCAGGTTGATGTCCTTGTACCCGCGGCAGGCTCCGGGAATGGAACGGCGGTTCTTGGCAAAGGCAGGCGGGTCCAGAATGACGACATCCCAGGTGCGGCCTTCGGCCACAAGCTTCTTGGAGGTGTCGACCTTCTTGCCTCCCGCTTGCCCGCGATCCTTGCGGTCGTTGAGTCCTTGCACCTGCGCACGCAGGTAGTCGAAAGCGTCCGCCGTGACGAATTCCACGCGATCCTCAAAGCCGTTCAACTCGACGTTCCGGCGAGCGCTGGTGACGGCATGCTCGGACACGTCGAGACAGGTCACTTTCTTCGCTCCGTATTGGCAAGCGTGAAGGGTGAAGCTGCCGGTGTGCGCGAAGCATTCGAGAACCGTCGCGCCGTCCCAGTACGGAAAGGTCACCGTCTTGCCGCTCGCGTTGACCGGGAGCGAACGCAGCCCTTCCTCGGTCTCCCGCTCTTCCACGTGGATGCCGCTTCTTGCTCCCCAGCCGAGCATGAGCGGCTGGATGGCTGCGCGGTTTTCCCGCTGATCGAAGAAGTAACCGGTCTTTTGGCCGTTTCGAATGTCTACCTCGATCTTTAAGCCATTTTCGGTGATCTGCACCATGTCCGGGCATTCTCCGTAGAGCAGGCCGGTTCGTTCCTCAAGCCCCTCCAACTCACGTACCGAAACATCGCTGCGTTCGTAGATCCCTTTCGGTTGAAAGACCGTAACGAGCGCACGGACAAGCGCTTCCCGGTGAAGGTCCATGCCGAGCGTCAAAATCTGAACGACGAGAACATCCGCGAACTTATCCACGATGAGCCCCGGAAGGAAGTCTGCCTCCCCGTAGACCATGCGGCAGGAATCCGCCCCCGGGACAAAGCGAGTCCGATGGGCGAGGCAGCGGCGGAACCGCTTCTCGAAGAACGCTTCATCCATTTCCGTCTCAGCGCCTGCGCCGAGCAGCCGGACCGTGAGCTGCGATTTCGGATTGTAATAGCCGCTTCCGAGTACTTTCCCGTGATGGCTCATCACAGTGACGATATCGCCGGGAGACGGTTCCCCCTCCATCCGCTCGATCTCGCTTCGATATACCCACGGATGCCCCTCTTCAATGCGCTTCTTGCGTGCTTTGTGCAGGAATATGCTCGCCACTTGCTTCTCTCCTATCATGAGTCGATATTCTTCATCATATAAGTATTGTATCCTCGGGACAAGTTGCAAAAGGAGGCCCTGCCCCTTGGCTTCTCTTCTCCTTCCGCTCGCCGCTGGCCTTGCCCTGCTGCTCTTCGGCATGAAGACGATGGAATTCGCCATGGAACGGGCTGCGGGGCCTCGTCTCCCCGTCATCCTCAAACGGGTTACCGGTACTCCGCTGCGCGGAATGGCCGCCTCCTCGCTCCTTACCGCGATCATGCAAAGCAGCACGGCGGTGACCGTTGTAACCATCGGCCTCGTGAATGCCGGGCTGATGAAGTTCAGCCAGACGCTCGGCGTCATCCTCGGCACGAATATCGGCACCTGCCTGACCACCGAGCTGATCGGGCTGAACCTCGGCCAGCTCGCGCTGCCGCTGCTCCTCTTCTCGGCGGCGGTCTGGCTAACCGCGATGGCTTCCGCCGAGCGCTCCCCCTTCGCCGCCAAGCTGGGCTTCAGCGGCCTCGCAGCAGCGGGCTTCGCCTGCATTCTGCTCGGGGTGAGCCTCATGCAGGGCCTTACGCCCGAGCTGGAGGCTCGCGGCATGTTCGCCTGGCTGGTCGAACGCTCGCAGGACAGCCGCCTCTGGGGCGTCCTCGCGGGAGCCGCGGTGACGGCGATCATCCACAGCAGCGCCGCCACCATCGCCATGACGATGACGCTCGTCGGCTCCGGCACCTTCCCGCCGGAGCTTGGGATTGCGGTCATCCTCGGGGCAAACGTCGGCACCTGCGCCACCGCGCTGATCGCCTCCATCGGAGGCGGGCGCTACGGTGCCTATGTCGCCTGGACGCACACGCTATTAAATGTGGCGGGCACCGCCCTGTTCTATCCCTTCCTTCCGGCGATGGCCGAGCTCGTCTCCCATATGAGCACGAGCGCATCCGTACAGATGGCTCGTGCACAGACCGTGTTCAACGTGCTGAGCTCGCTCCTCGCGCTGCCGCTCTGCTACATCCTGCCTCGCCTGAACGGGAAGAAACGGATGAACCGTCCCTAAAAAAGCGGACGGTTCATCCGTTTCGACCGAAATCGTCTATGCGGTCGCCTGTCTCTTACAGTTTAAACTGCGAGATGGCTTCCTTCAAGTCTTCCGCCAGCACGCGCAGGGTAGCGGCTGCATGAGCAACCTCTTCCATCGTCGCCGATTCTTCCTCCGTCATGGCCGCAGCGCCGTGAACGCCGATTGCCGCCTGACGCGCCGATCCGGAGATTTCTTCGACGGATGCCGCAACCTCCTCGGTGCTGGCCGACATCCGTTCGGAGAAGGCGGACATCTCTTCCATCCTGCTCGTGATGCTTCCTGCGCTGTCCGCGATGAGCTTGAACACGCCACTGGCGCGATCCACCCGCTCAAAACCTTCCGCAAACTCCTTCTTGCCCCTCTGCATGTTGATGTCCGCATTGCTGGCGGCATGCAGCACTTCGGTGACGAGTCCGGCGATCTGCTTCGCGGATTGCTGCGTCTGCGACGACAGCTTGCGGATTTCTTCGGCAACGACGGCAAAGCCGCGGCCTGCATCCCCCGCACGAGCAGCCTCGATCGCTGCGTTCAAGGCAAGCAGGTTCGTCTGCGAGGCAATGCCTTCGATGACGCCCGCAATCTGTTCGATCTTGACCGACATTTCGTTCAACCGATCAATGGCTGCGGATGTTTCGTTCACCGTGTCGTTGACCACCTTCATTTGGGTAACCGCCGATTCGATGGATTCCATCCCGCGAACCGCTTGATCGGACATGTTCTGAGATTCTCCATAGACGGAAGTGGCGGAGCTGGCTACGCTCTGAATATCCTCGGCCATCGAGGCTACCGCCTGCGAGCTTTCCTCCGAGATCCGCACCTGGCTGTCCGAGGAGGAGGCAAGCATCGTCATCGTCTCGGCGATTTCGTTCGTGACGGCCTTCGCCTGATCGGCGCTCTCCGCCAGGTTGTTCGAGGATTGGTCTACCGAATTGACCGCCTCCTCCACCTTGCCCACGATCCCGCGCAGGTTGACGATCATGCGGTTAATGGACTCGGAGACGATTCCGATTTCATCGTGCGAAGCCACCTTCACCGCCTCTACACGCAGATCGCCAGAAGCGATGCGGTTGGACATCTGGCCGACCTTCTTCAACAGGAACGTCAAACGGTGCGTGAAGAAGAAGGCCATCGCAAGACTGGACACCAGAATCCCCACTGCAATCGCGATCAGCCACTTGATGAACGTGGCCATCTGATTATCAATCTCTTTCGTCGGGTAGAGGAAGCTCAACACGCCGATCGAATCATTGGACTCGGTTCGAATCGGATCATAGACCGCATAATAGCGAACGCCTGATATGGTCGTATATCCGGTGTAGGGCTCTCCGCCTTCCAGCGTCTTCTTGCGGATATTCTCGGCTATCGTTTCGCCAACCGCGTACTGATCGCCGTTCTTGATGTTCGTGGCGACAAGCGTCTCACCTTGGCTGACCGACATGCGAATGTCTTCATTTCCAAGCCGAGGGACGAGGTTATCGATAAAGAAATGATTGTCATTGATCGGCTGCATGCCCTTGAAAAGCTGGCCATTGGAAATGCTCCAGAAGCCGGGGTTTTTCTCCTCCATAAGCTCCTTGCCCGCTTTGAAGGTTGTCTCGACCAGAGTCTTGAGTTGATTCTCGGTAAACGTCTTGATTCGCACAGCTGCAAAGGTCGTCACCACGGTGCTCCCGATCAGAATGACGATCCCGAGCATGATCATCAACTTCATTTTGAGACCCATTTCCTTGACACGCAGGTTGATCTTCCGGGACTGTTGCTTTTCTATTCCCTTGCTTTCCTTGTTCTTCTTGGGCTGCTTTGCAGGCTTCTTCTCCAACCTGTCATTCCTCCTCATCCAGTCTTGCTTCTCTCTTTGTCTTGTTGAACCGATCAATGGATTTTTTATGTAAATATAATGATTTTATATGATCTAGACCAAATAGACTAGATGTATGTAACCTTTGGTTTGAAAAAGTTTCTCGATTAGCGATAAATGCTCAAAAAAATGTCATAATCATGCAGGTTCGATCAAAAACAAAAGCCGCCATTCCTCGACTGGGTCGAAAAATGGCGGTCTCTTGTCCTACACGTCAGCTTAGTAAGCCGCGTTGTGATCCTGAAGTCCCTTCACGATGGCCACGCCGGAGCTCGTTCCAAGACGAGTAGCACCCGCCTCAATCATCTTGAGCGCCGTATCCAGATCGCGGATCCCTCCGGAAGCTTTCACTTGTACCGCATCGGACACGTTGCTCCGCATCAGGCGGATATCTTCCACCGTCGCTCCTCCCGGACCGAAGCCGGTGGAGGTCTTCACGAAGTGAGCGCCTGCTGCCTCAGAGAGCTTGCAGGCCGTGATCTTTTGCTCTTCGTTCAGGAAGCCCGTCTCGAAGATGACCTTGACGATGGCTTGACCGGAGACGGCTTGCACCACTTCCCGAATGTCATTTTCCACCGCTTGGTAGTTGCCTTCCAGCAGCTGTCCGATCTGAAGCACCATGTCGATTTCCTTGGCCCCGCCTGCTGCCGCAACGGCTGCTTCGAAGCTCTTGACCGGCGTATGATTGGCTCCCAGCGGGAAGCCGACGACGACGGCAATCGAAACTCCGGAGTCGCCGAGAATCTGATTGCACAGGTTCGTCCAGCGGCCGTTCACGCAGACGCTGTAAAACTTATGGGTAAGGGCTTCAAAGCAGAGCTGCTCGATGGCTTGCTCCGTAGCGTCAGGCTTAAGCAGGGTGTGATCAATATAGGATGCGATGGCCTTGCTGTCCAGGTTGGTCATTGTGGGTATCCCTCCAATTGTAATAAAGCGAATGCTTTTTTCAAAACGGCATCATTGTTATCATAGCCAAAGCTCGTCTGGAGCCGCCAAGCTTCCTCCGGGGAGTACCAGCCGACTTCGCCGATCTCCTCGACTTGGACACGATCTTCTCCGCCGATGGCTTCTACGAGAAAGTAGTGGACCTCCTTGGCTGACCCATGAACCGTGTCTTCGTACGCAATGCTCATAAGAGCATCTACGATCCGTCCTTCGGTTCCGGTCTCCTCCTGGATCTCGCGCAGCGCGGCCTGCTGGATCGTTTCCCCTTCCTCCAGCTTGCCTTTTGCCAGCGTCATCTGGCCGAATCGATCCTTGATGAGTTGAATGGAGAGCCCGGTCGAATCCTTCTTGTAGACGACTCCCCCTGCCGATATGACCTTCATGAAGCCTTCCTCCTGTTCCTTCTTGCCTCCGGCGGCCTGCTGTCCTTCGGATTTATCCCTGTGTGCTGGAAGCTTCCGCAACGATAGCTTCCCGGTCCAGCGCCGCGCCGATGCTCTCGTTCACGCCCGCTTCCGTTACACGAACCCGGGTCAGACGGCGCAGCTGCCCCGGCTCTGCCGGGAATGCCACCTGCATGTAATTGTCTGCATACCCTGCCAAGCAGCCGGCAAGCGGTCCTTCCTTAATGGTGCGATCGGGAATGACCTCAAGCACTCGGCCGATGAACTTCCGTGCATAGGCAAGCTGCATCTCCTCGGAGAGGTCGATGAGCCGATGGACGCGCTCCATCTTGATCTCTTCCTCAATCTGCTCGTCCATTCGGGCGGCCGGGGTACCCGTCCGTTTCGAATAGGGGAATACGTGCATTTCGGAGAAGGCCATTTCCTTCATGAAGCGGTAGCCTTCCTCGAACTGCTCGTTCGTTTCGCCCGGGAAGCCCACGATGACGTCCGTGGTAATGCCCACGTCCGGGAAAATCTCATGAATGCGGGCAATCTTCTCCCCATATTCCTGAGCCGTGTACTTCCGTCTCATCCGCCTCAGCACGTTGTCCTCCCCCGCTTGAAGCGGTACGTGGAAGTGGCGGCACAGCTTGGACGAATTCCCCAGCACATCAAGCACGTCATCGGTAATTTGGCTCGCTTCGATCGAGCTGATGCGGATTCGTTCCAGACCGTCTACGCCATCGAGCTCGCGAAGCAGATTGGCGAGGGAGTAGCCCTCCAGATCTTCTCCATATCCGCCCGTATGGATGCCAGTCAACACGATCTCTTGGTAGCCGCCTTCCACGAGCTGGCGTGCCTGCTGCAGCACCTTCTCCGGTCTCCGGCTCCGCAGAAGCCCGCGCGACCACGGGATGATGCAGAAGGTGCAGAAGTTGTTGCAGCCCTCCTGAATCTTCAGGAAGCCCCGGGTGCGATCCTCGAATTCGGGGACGTCCAGTTCCTCAAATTCGCGGGTCTTCATGATGTTGCGCACCACGTTGATCGGCTCCCGCTCCTTGCGGAAGCGATGGACGAGCGGCAAGATCTTATCTCGGTCCTGCGTTCCGATCACGATATCGACGCCAGGAATGGACGCGACCTCAGCCGGGGCGGTTTGTGCATAGCAGCCTGTAACGCAGACGATGGCGTCGGGGTTGCGCCGGACGGCCCGACGAATGATCTGCCGGCTCTTTTTGTCCCCCGTATTGGTTACGGTGCAGGTATTGATCACATAGACATCCGCACGGGATTCGAAATCCGTCTGCTCGTATCCCTCATTCTTAAACAGCTGCCAGATTCCCTCGGATTCATAGTAGTTGACTTTGCAGCCCAAAGTATGAAAAGCCACGCTCGGCATCCGGTTCTCAGCCTCCCATTTCTCCATATTCGTACATGATGCATGCGGTTGCCGCCATCCCGGCCGTCTCGGTGCGGAGAATGCGCGGCCCGAGACCGGTTGAACGGGCTCCCGCCTGTTCGGCTTCCTCAGCCTCCCGCTCGGTGATGCCGCCCTCCGGGCCGACGATGACGAGGATCCTCGGCCGCTTGGTTGGTCTGCTCGTTGAGGTGGCCGTCCCTTCGGTCTGTGCGCTTGGTGTTGCCGCTTCGGTCGCCGATTTCTCGCGCAAATCGCCAATTTCTCGGAGCAAGCTTCTCAACTGCAAGCCCGATTCTTTCTCATAGCAAAGCACGGCGAGCTCTACCTCGCCGATGAGCTTCAACAGCGCTTTCCAGGAGAGGGGGGCAAGCACCTCGGGTACAACACTCCGATGCGATTGCTCTGCCGCCTCCTTCACGATCTTGCGCCAGCGGTCGAGCCGCTTTTCTTCTTTTTTGGCATCATATTGAACCACGGTCCGCTCGGACAGAAACGGGATGAACCGCGTTGCCCCGAGCTCCGTGCCTTTTTGCATGACGGTCTCCAGCTTGTCTCCCTTCGGAAGACTCTGGGCAATCCATAGCTCCACCGACGGCTCGCCGGTTTGCGGCAGCTCCTGGGTGGCGATAGCGGAAACCTCGGTCTTGCCGATCTCCGTCAATCGAGCGAGAACCGCTCGGCCTAATCCGTCGCAGCAGATCACCTCGTCTCCCGGCTCCGCCCGCATCACCCGAATGAGGTGGTGGGCGTCATCTCCGGTAATCACGATCCGGTCCTGCTCGAAGCCTTCCGGTGGTAGAAAATATCGTTGCATGAAGCGACCTGCCTTCTGGATGAGAGTTATACGACCGGCACATCCCATGCGCCACATTTCAATATACCCCGAACGACACGAAAAAGCCAGCGCCAACCCTCAGCGCCAGCTCCTCGACCCGTTCCTTACGAGGGAAAGCTCAACTGCGACCAATCGAAGGAAAACCCGAACAGCAGGGACATCCCGTGATCGATCGCCTCCAGGATCGGAGTTTGCAGGGAAAACAACCGACCGAGGGTCGCATTGGACAAGGTGGGAACGAACACGAACAGCAAAAAGATAAGCCCCAGCCACTGCGATACACCGGCAAGCCGGATTCGCAGCCCTTCCGGGAGCAGGGATTCCAGAATGCGGTATCCATCAAGCGGAGGCAAGGGGAGCAGATTGAACAAAAACAAAATGAGGTTCAGGCCGATGTGGAGCATGAAGAAGAGCGAAACCGCGACCAGAACCCCGTGAGACATTGAGGTGAAAGCACCTGCCGCCTGCAGCGCATAGAGGATCAGAACCCCGAGCGCGACAAGCACCAGGTTGGCCAGCGGCCCCGCCACCGAGACGATCAGGTTCATGAGCCGGGGCTTGCGGAAGTGATTCGGATTCACAAGCACCGGCTTGGCCCAGCCAAAGCCGACGAGAAAGATGAGAAGCGTCCCGAAAAAGTCCAGGTGAACGCGCGGGTTGAGCGTCACCCTTCCCATGGACCGCGGGGTGGGGTCACCGAAACGGTCCGCCGTGAACGCATGCGCGAACTCGTGGAACGCAAAAGCGATCATCAGGACGAGTAGGAGAAACGGAATCCGCTCCGGGTGTGTCGTCAGCTCGGTCAGCCCCATCTTACGCCTCCTTCTGCGCGACGATCGCTACCCAGTCCTCTTCGCGGTTCGTCTCCTTGATCACAAAGCCGGAGCGGACAAGCGCCTCCTTCACGGCGGCTTCCTTCGCTTCAATAATCCCGGAGGCAATGTAATAGCCTCCCGGTTGGAGCGCCTGGTAGACATCGTCCGTGAACGTCATGATGATCTCGGCCAGGATGTTCGCGACGACAACGCGAACCGGAAGGTGAACGCCGAGCTCCTGCTCGGGCAGGCTCGGTTCCGCGGGAACGGCCGACAGCTCGGAAGGCGGAAGATGGGCTCCGGTCTCTCCCTCCAAGGCTTCATTGATGGCGGCAACGGTGGTGCCCCCCAGTACGCCCAGCAGGTCGCTCAGGTGAACGCTGATTCGATCCGTCAAGCCGTTCAGCGCCGCATTTTCCGTAGCGCTGGAGACCGCCACCGGATCCAGGTCGAGCGCAAGCACGTGTCTCGCGCCCAGCTTGACGGCGGCGACAGCCAAAATCCCGGAGCCGGTGCCGACGTCGATCACTTCATCCCCGGGTTGAACAACGCTTTCCAGCGTGCGCAGGCAAAGTGCCGTCGTCGCATGCGTGCCGGTGCCGAAGGCCATGCCGGGATCCATCTCCAAAATGATTTCATCGGGAGAAACCGGTTCATACTCCTCCCAGGTCGGCTTGATCGTCAGCCGCTCGGAGACGCGGATCGGTTTGAAATACGCTTTCCAGGCGTGCGCCCAGTCTTCCTCATCGACCACCTTCACATCCATGGTCGGACTCCCGGTGTCGATCTCATAGCTTTCCAGCTCGGCATAGAATTCGGTCAGATTGGCGAGGAGCTCCTCTACCTTGTAATCCTCCGAAAAATAGCCTTTGATTTCCGCCCGTCCTTCGGGGATATCGTTCAACGGCTTGTCATACCATTGCCCGAACGAGGTATCCCGCACCTTGTTCAACGAACCGGATTCCTCGATGGAAACTCCTCCGGCACCCAATTCATGCAGATGGTTGGAGATCATCTCGATCGCTTCTTCGGTTGTATGTATGGTAATTTCGTGCCAGCGCATGGCTTCCTCCTTGTCGCTTCGCCGATTTGCAGGATCGGTTACAGCCCTTTACTCGCCTCTCATTGTACTATATAGAGAATACTTGGGCAAAACGAGAGGAGTGTCTCCATGCTTGGTAACCCCCGTAATCGACCCCTTCGGGTTTCGCTGGGGGTTGATGACCGAAACCGCATAAGCATGTGCAGGTATTCCGAAATGTTAAGGTTGTTCTCTGGACGATGGTGATTTCTCTTGGATATAGTAGACTCGATTGCTCAAAACTTCTGTAGGAGCGTGTTTGCATACACGCTCTAGGCTGCAACTACCATCCGGGGAGGCATCCGCGTTTGAATACTGAGAAAACGGTCACGATTACATTGCTGGAAACCAGCGATATCCATGGTCACTTCTATCCAACCGATTACCGCGGACCCGGGGACAAGCCGCTTGGGATGGCCAAGCTGGCGAGCCTCATCCATCGCGAACGAAGGAAAGATCCGGCGCTCCTCCTGCTGGATAACGGCGATCTTTTGCAGGGGACGCCCCTTATGTACCACTATGCAAAATACGATCAAACCGGCATCCATCCTGCGGCAAGCCTGCTCAATCTTCTTCGTTACGATGCAGCTATCATCGGCAATCATGAGTTTAATTACGGGTTGGAGCTGCTGGAGCGAACGGTTGCGGACACGAATTGTCCCTACCTGTGCGCAAATGTCGTACGCGCCTCCGACCGCCAACCGGTGTTCGGTCAGCCCTATCGAATGTTTGTCATGCAGGAGGACATCCGGGTTGCGGTGCTCGGCGTGACGACACACTACATCCCGAACTGGGAAGAGCCCGCAAATATTGAGGGACTAGCGTTCGAAGATGCGCTTGCCTCCACTCGCCGCTGGATTGCTCATATTCGTGAGACCGAGCGTCCGGATGCAATCGTCGTCTGCTATCACGGCGGCTTCGAGCGCGATCCTGCAACCGGAGATACCACGGAGCCTTTGACCGGGGAAAATCAAGGCTACGAGATGGCGACGAAGCTGGAAGGCGTGGACGTGCTCCTGACCGGGCATCAGCATCGCATGCTGGCAGGCGAGCTGCAGGGAGTGGCTTACGTGCAGCCGGGGTCTGCGGGTCAGGCCATCGCCAAGGTACAGCTTCAGTTTGAGAAATCGCCGAACGGAGGCTGGGCGCTCGTCGGCAAAACCGCCGAGCTGCTGGAGGCCGCACAAGCGGAAGCGGACGAGGAAATCCTCGCCTTGTTTGCCGACAAGGAAGCCAAAACCCAGGAATGGCTGGATCAGCCCATCGGCTGGGCGGAAGGCGATCTGTCCATTCCGGACCCCTTTGCCGCCCGGCAAAGGGACCATGCGTTCACGGAGTTCGTCAATCGGGTTCAAATGGAAGGTACCGGGGCTGCTGTCTCCTGTGCCGCCATCTTCACCAATGAAGCACGAGGCTTTTCCGGGCGGATCACGATGCGGGATGTCATCTCCAATTACATCTACCCGAACACGCTGAAGGTCGTTCTTCTGTCCGGCCAGGACATTCGGGACGCGCTGGAGCAGCATGCCCGCTACTTCACCCTCGATGAAGCGACTCGCAGCTTGCAGGTGTCTGCGGAGTATCTGCAGCCAAAGCCCCAGCACTTCAACTATGACATGTGGGAAGGCATCGAATACGAGTTGGATATCTCAAAGCCGATTGGGAGCCGGGTCACCAAGCTGCTGCGGAATGGAGTTCCTCTGCATCCCGACGAGACGTGTGAGGTTGTGATGAACAGCTACCGCGCGGGTGGCGGCGGCAACTTCTTCATGCTGAAGGACAAGCCGGTCATCCGGGAGATTCCAACGGATATGACGGAGATTCTGGCCGACTTTATTCTGAAACGCAAGGTAATTCATGCGGCCTGTGACCACAACTGGAAAGTGGTGTTCTAGGGTATTGCGTTCACCCTCTCCATCCAAAAAAATCCTCCAGGCCCTTCTGAAGTGCACCCCTTAGAATAGACATTGGAAAAACCCCCTGGGAAAATCCGATGAAAATCTAGGGGGTGCATTTTTTATGGCGAGAAAAGGACAGAAGTTCCAGTCGTATACGGAAGAATTGAAGATGGAGGCAGTCCGGCTGCATAGGGAGGAGAAGTGGACGTACCAAAGAATAGCAGAACACTTGAAGCTAACCGATAAGGATCGGGTCAAAGTATGGATGCGAAAGTACCGGGAGAAAGGCGAATACGGCCTGTTGGATCAACGAGG